>VFHF01000279.1 GCA_009392095.1 SAR202 cluster bacterium | reverse complement strand
GTTACCTCACCAACTACCTGATAGGACGCGAGCCACTCCTCCGGCGCCCGAAGGCTTTCATCCCTACACCAGAGCATAGGGATCGTATGCGGGATTACCCTCAGTTTCCCGAGGCTATACCCCACCGAAGGGTGTGTTACTCACGCGTTACTCAGCCGTCTGCCACTTGCCCGAAGGCACGTTCGACTTGCATGCATTAAGCGCGCCGCCAGCGTTCACCCTGAGCCAGGATCAAACTCTCTAAATCGAACTTTACCTAGCTTCCTTCCACTATTCAGTTGTTAACGTACAGCGTGCCCTTCTCGAAAGCGGGCTCAGATAGTATATTCCTGTGACTAGGGAGTGTCAATAGTGAGTAGGCATGGAAGACTAACGCAGTTTATGAACCGCCCCAGGACACTTGGAATACCAAGGCATATTATATAATTTGGGTGCTATGCAGATTAAAGAACTGGGTGAGTTCGGTGTTATAGACCTGCTGACGCGGATGGTAGTTGACCAGCGCACCGATGCTGGAAACGGGCGGTCGTTCTCATTTGAACTAACCGTGGACAATGGCGATGACACTGCTGCCTGGAGTGTTGGCTCCAGCACAATTAATGAGTTGTTTACAACAGACACTATGGTGGAAGGGGTGCATTTCACCCGTGAGACCACTCCCTGGGAAGACCTGGGATGGAAATCGTTTGCTTCCAATATCAGCGATGTCGCCTCCATGGGCGGGGCGCCGACCTACGCCCTGGCCACCTTGGGACTTCCGCCAGAGACCGAAGTCTCTGACCTGGAAAACCTTTATAAAGGAATGCTGGAAATAAGCAATGAATATGGCCTTGCCATCGTCGGGGGCGACATGGTCCGTTCTCCGGTCGTGTTTATCACTGTTGCCCTGGCCGGTGCGATGCAGGGCCAACCAATGGTGAGGACCAGCGCCCAACCAGGTGATCTGGTGGCGGTGACCGGATATCTGGGGAGTTCCGGTGGAGGGCTGAAGTTGATGCTGACCGGGCCTTCCGAAAAGAGCGAGGCAGCCGACTTCTTACGAGACAGCCACCGCCGCCCTCGACCCACCGTGGCCGTGGGGCAGACTCTGGCCGAGTCTGGAATAACCGCGGCTATGGATGTGAGCGACGGCATGGCCGACGACCTGTCCAAGTTGTGCCGGGCGAGTGGCGTTTCTGGGAAGATATTCGCGAACAAAATTCCGTTGCATCCTTTGTTGTGTAGCCGATTTCCGGACGACTGCATCGACTTGGCCCTCGGCGGCGGCGAAGATTACGTGCTGCTGTTCACCGGCCAGCCGGCCAAGGTCAACCATATCGTTACCGAGCTATCCGGTGGCGCGGCGGTCGTGGGTGAGATTGGGGACGGGGAACCGGGCCGAGTCACGGTGGTAGACGCTCAGGGTAACGAGACGCCAGCCTCAAACCGCGGTTGGGACCACTTCGGTCGGTCCCCAGAATAGGTTATGACCACCTCCTTGCACATCCAATCCAACGGTGCGGAATCGACCCAAGAACTGGGCCGGACCATCGGCGAGCAAGTCTCTGCTGGAGATGTCATTCTATTGACTGGAGAGCTTGGAGCAGGAAAGACCTGCCTGACTCAGGGTATTGCTCTGGGATTGGGCGTCGAGGGCTATGTGCGAAGCCCAACCTTTGTGTTGATGACCCGCCACCACGGGCGATTGACCCTTCATCACGTAGACCTCTACCGTATGGGAAGCGCTGCGGAAGCCTGGGACCTTGGGCTCGACGAGCAACTCTTCAGTGACGGTATCTGCGTCATAGAATGGGCCGACCGGGCAACCGAGCTGTTCCCCGAAGACTGTCTGTGGATCGACCTCGATTACGGTGACGACCCGGATAGCCGAAATATCACAGTGGAACCCGGAATCGCTGTAGAACGATCTAGGTTCAAAAAACTACTAGAATCGCTGACGAAAAAGACCTCCTTCTCGTAGAGGGGTGACTGGGGGATTTCCGTACCAACGCAATTCCAGGCAAACAAACTTTAACTAACGGAAAACAAAGATGCTCCTGGCCCTGGACACCTCAACCCGTTACGCAGGCGTGGCCCTCGCAAATGAGGACCGCGTTTTGGCGTCGCACGCCTGGCACTCCACCTATAACCATACTGCCGAACTCATGCCGGCGGTGGTGAACATCTTGGAGCACGGTGGCTTGACCGCTGGTGAGTTGGACGGTGTTGCCGTGGCGTTGGGACCGGGCGGGTTCAGCGCTCTTCGAGTGGGGATCAGCGCAGCCAAGGGACTGGCTTTGGTGGCCAAGAAACCGATAATCGGCGTTGGGACCCTCGACTTGGAAGCTTATGCCTACATCGATTCCGGCATCCCAGTCTGCGCATTGCTGGAGGCGGGCCGGGAAGAGTGTGCGACCGCCCTGTTCAGTCCGGACGGGGTCAGGCTAAGAGAAGACCGCGTTTGCACCGCCGAAGAATTGATGACCGAAGTCACGAACGGGATTTCCAGTCCAACAATCTTCTGCGGTGAGGGGGTGGATGCCTGGAGGGAACAGATTTCTGGGGCATTGGGCGACCACGCCCAGATCGTCACACCGGTGCCGGCGTCCCGGGCATGGGCTTTGGCTGTCATCGGGCAAAAAAGGCTAGCCGCTGGGGAGTTCGACGACTTAGTTACGCTGCAGCCCGAATATCTGCGCATGCCTAGCATCGGCGTACCCAAAAAGCGCGGCCGGGTGCCCCAAAGTCGTAGGAACGTTCGGGGCCAAGTCCGGTAGTGATGGCCGACTTTACAGCCTTGATAATCGGCTGCGGCACGATGGGCGCAGCCACCGCTCGCCTGGCGCTGGAGTGCGGCAAGTTTCAGCAGGTTATCGTGGCTGACCGAGACCTGCAGCGGGCCAACGATCTGGCACACACCCTGGAAGGCCCCATCACAGCCCGGCAATTGGACTACCGCCAGGAAGACCAACTAGCGAAGTCTCTAGGTGGAGTATCGGTAGTCTTAAACACCACTGGCCCCTTCAACCGGGATACCTTATCTCTGATGCGCACCGTAATTGAGGCCGGTATCCCCTATGCCGACATCAATGACGACGTGGAGACCTTACAGAGCGTCTTCGAGTCCGAGTACCTTGGTTCTCTGGCGAAGCACCGTGGAGTTGGAGTGCTTCCGGGCCTGGGAGCCAGTCCTGGCCAGACGAATGTGTTGGCGCGTCACATGGCTGGCCGTATGGACATTGTGGAAGAGGTCCGGTTCTTCATGGTGAACGATGCCTCCTACCGCAGCGAGGCGGTTTGGCGTCACCGTTTGGCCCTGTTCAGTCAATCGGCACTGCTCTACGATCGGGGAAGGTGGACTCAGACGTCGGGCATGTCCGAATTCCAAGACGTTGCATTCCCGGCACCGTGGGATAACATTCGTTGTTACAACGTGGGATTGGAAACGGTGACCATCCCGATGTCGTTCAAGGGTTTGCTACACGCTTCGCTGTGGCGAGGTTTTTCCGATCCGGACACGACCGAAACATTGAAAGGCCTTGTTGATGCCGGTTTCGCCTCTGAAGAAACGCTGGAAGTGGACGGCGTTTCCATTACACCGGCGGCATTGTCGGCAGCGGTTTTGGCTGGCACACAACGGGCTGGCGATAGCCCTGACCCCGGCAGACTGCCCCGGCAAGTGCGGGTCAAGGGAGTCCGAGAGGGCCGCGAGGCGGAACTGACAATGACCTACTCATTTCCCCAGGGAGACATTGCCTTGGCCACTGCTTCGTGCCTGGTGGTCGGCGCAGGACTCCTGGTCGAACGAGAATTGCCCGGTCCCGGAGTGTATCCGCCCGAGGCGATGGACCCGGCACCATTCATGTGGGACATGGAATCCCGAGGAGTCCATTTCAAGCTGGAGGACTCAGCGAGCACCCGGACATGAAAATCCAATAACCCAGAATCCAATAATTCAATAAGACGAACGGGAGTTCGCGAAGGAATAACGAATGGAGCGCACCTTGGTGCTGGTAAAACCCGATGGAGTTCAGCGCGGCCTGATCGGAGAGATCATCAGCCGTCTGGAACGCCGCGGACTTAAATTAGTGGGTATGAAATTGATGCAGGTGAACGACGCCTTGGCCCGGCAACACTACGGCGAGCATGTGGACCGGCCGTTCTTCGCCGGGTTGGTGGCGTTCATCACATCCAGTCCAGTAGTGGCAATGGCCTGGGAAGCCGAAAACGCAGTGGAAGCAGTGCGGAACACCATGGGTCAGACTAGCCCAACAACATCTCCTCCGGGGACCATCCGGGGAGACTTGGCCCTGGACATCGGCCGCAACCTTGTGCACGGGTCTGACAGCCGGGAATCGGCCGAAAGGGAATTGGCCCTATTCTTCGGAGCCGGAGAACTACTGGACTACACCCGGGCCAATGACGGCTGGATCAAAGAGTGATCTCCGAGGTCTGCGGGGACATCCGTATCTAGGATGAAGGCGGACGAGGCGGGTTGAATAACCCGCGCCTACAAAAATCGCCTTGCCCTCTTCTATGTTTAGGGGGCTTAAGAAAACACAAAAGGCACGGTACAACCGTGCCCTTTACTTTGATTACCGGATGGGAAGTTTCGGCTTAGAGGACCCTCACTACTTGAGGGGCCCGGGCCCAGAGCTTCTCCAGGCCGAAGAATTCCCGTTCCTCGGGCGAAAATATGTGGACGATAACGTCGCTACAATCCATCAATACCCATCCTGAGGCCGCGGTCCCCTCCCGGCGGTGAATGGACAGGTTGGACTGCTTCATGGTGGTGGCGATGTCTTCTTCCAAGGCCTGAATCAGCCGTGAAGAGTCTGCGGACATGACCACGAAGTAATCGGTGAAAGAAGCCAGACCCCGCAGGTCCAGCATGACGATGTCGGCGGCAAGTTTTTCCGAAGCAACCTCGACGATCAAGCGAGCGACTTCCGACGGTTCCAATTGCTGGACTTCCAGAATTTTGCCTCCGAATCCCTTATAGGCTATTGTCGTTTGCGAACTGCTAAATCGAGTATAGGCCAGGCGTGGAACGGGGTCAATAAACCGTATTGAAAGAGGCCGTTCATTCCGTAAATTCCGGGTAAATAGTTTGATTTCTGGATTGTGTTAATCGACAGGGGTCGTTAGCCTGGTCAATGACCAATGAGTACGGCGGGAAACAATCCAGACTACCGGCAAGAACGTATTTTCCCTAGGGCCTGGTATAGAAACTAAGAGGAATATATGGGCATCTCCCGATCGATCAAGCGAACGACTTTGGCTGCCGGACTATTGCTGATGATTCTCGCCATCGCATGCGGTGGTGATAGCGGCAGTGATGGTGACGGCAGCGCCGTTAGTTTGGTGCCTCAGAGGGCCAATGTTGTAGGGAGTGTCGCGGCTAACCAAGCCTTAGAAGCCTTCGATTTTGGCGCGGATGAGCTTGTAGAGATGCTCTCATCGGGGTCATCCGAAGACGATGATGGAATCGGTAAATTTTTCAAGATTGAGCAGTTTCAGACCGGTGGGTTGTTCGAGGACATCAGCAGGGCCGATTTTTTTGGGGAGATTACGGATGACGATGACGTTGAGTATTTCGCGATTTTGCTGCACGGCAGTTTCGACGAGGCTTCGCTGATAACCGGATTGGAATCGGTCTCCGGCGAAGATTTGGTGCAACAGGTCTACAAAGGAAGCAACGTTTACTATCCGGCAGGCGATGCGGACGAATTTGAATTGAGCGTCCTGGATAGCTCTACATTCGCGGTTGGGACCGGCGGGGCCATCAACGATATCATTGACATAAAGGTTGGAGATGCCGACCCCGCATCGGACTCCCTCATCGATGCCTTAAACGACCTTGACAGCGGAATATTCGGTTTTGCTTTGAAGGTTCCAGCTGACTTGGCCGAGGACGCTGATCTGGGCTCCATCTCCCAGTTAGGAGACCTCCCAATCTCTTTGGATTTCATTTCAGCGCTGGATATCGTGGGACTGGGGGGCGATTTGGATGGCGATTCTCTCAACCTGAAAGTAACCATGGAATTCAACGATGAAGATGCAGCGGAATCGTTCGAAGGGTTCATCGGTGGAATCGCCGCTCTCGCCTCCGGGTTCTTGCCAGATCCGGACACGGCCGGACTATTGGAAGGACTAATAATTGACCGGGACGGAAGCCGGCTAACCATCGAGATAGCGGTGCCCGTGGTGAATATCCCTGGCCTTTTCAGTGACCTAACATCCCCGGCCAGCATAGAGACATTCGGTGGCACACCCCCGGGGACACCCGAGATCAGAGTCATATCGACCGCGATCGGGCAGCCAGTCCCAATCCTGCAGAGCGTCAGCCATGTGCCCGAGGGCCAAAAAGTGGGATACAGCGATGCCCCACCGACTTCCGGCGAGCACTGGTCCAGGCCTGCTTCCTGCGGTTTTTACACCGAAGACCTCCCAGATGAGCGTATCGTCCACAACCTGGAGCACGGGAACATAGTAGTGAGTTACAACTTCACCAACCCAGCCCAAGTGACGGGACTCCGGGATGCGTTGGAGGACATTGAACTGTTTGACGATTGGGGCGTGGCTCGCCCGTACGACCGGATCGCGGATGGTCAGGTTGCTATCGCTGCCTGGGGCCATCTGCACACCATGAACGGAGTGAGCCCAGGGGAGCTGGCCTTATTCTTCGAGGCGCTTGCCGGCGTGAATGGACCGGAGCGATTCACCTGTTAACCTGAACGTGGCCGGGTCTAGTCCAAGAGGCATCAGGGCGTCCCATTCAGATGGGACGCTCCTTGCATTTCTCCAAACCACCGAATGACCAAGAAAAGGCGGTTACTGTAAACGTATAGAAATATCTGTTTTCGGCGATACGGCAACTAAAATTATAGATAATCGTCTATTTTATCTCGTAATATCCATCATTTGAGCCTGATTCAGCCGCGGATGCTAAAATTACCCTTGAATACGGTTGAGGATAATCCCACGGACTGGAAGCA
>VFHF01000278.1 GCA_009392095.1 SAR202 cluster bacterium | reverse complement strand
TTCCGGCTGGTGTCGGGGTCCGGTTGGGGCAGCACAAGATGTCTTATGAGGAACTCCAAGAGGCCGGTAGCATCGTAGTCGGTAGTCCCGACACGGTGATCAAAGGACTGAAGAAGACCTTAGAGAACGTGTCGCCGGGTTACTTGATCTGCTACGGCAACGAAGGTGACATGCCCCACGAAGATGTCATGCGTTCTATCGAACTCATCGGCAAAGAGGTTATACCGGCGCTGCACGAGGTCCAGCTCAAGCCTTATGATTAGGGCATTGTCGATCAATTTGTGCGGCTTCAGGCATCAACCGGTAGCTAGAGGAGAGCGTGATGGCAGAAGGACTTGGCTTCGTAGACCCAACGGCAGGTGGTAGCGCAGCGGTGATTCAAATGGCGGCACGACCCGTCGATCTTTCGGGTAAAGTCGTCGGGCTTTTGGACAACACCAAAGAACAGGCCGATATCATCCTCCAGACGGTGGGCGATGCGCTGTGCGAACGATTCGGTGTCGAAAGACTGGTGATTCGCCGCAAAGAGCACTACTCCAAGCCGGCCACCCTGGAGATCATCAACGAGATGGCAGACCAGGTGGATGTGGCCATCGCCGGTCTGGGTGGTTGAGGATCCTGTACGTTGTGCAGTGTGTACGACACCGTCGAGTTCGAGAAACTGGGTATACCATCGACAACCATTATCACCTCGGCCTTCAAAAAGGCGGCCGACTTCCAATTCCGCGGAAAGGGCATGCAGGGCCACCCCTACGTTGTGCTCCCGCATCCCGTGAGCAATTTCCAGCCCGTCCAGATGCGAGAATTGACTCTGCAATATGTGGATGAAGTGGCGAGCCATCTCAAAAGCTAATCTCCAAATGCTGATCTCTAAGTAGAACGAGAGGAGTAACCCGTTGAACGAACAGGTAGATGAATTCGAGTTCTTCCTAGAGAAGGAATGGTCCGACGGATTCCCTGTGGTCACCCCCACTGAAAAACGCATCGCGCGGATGCTCACCGGCACGGCTCGAGACCACGATGATGTCATCGGACCTATCCCTCCCGCGATGGAAATCGCCACCGTTCGTTCTGTAGCGGTCCACTCCCTGATGGCCGGCTGCCGCCCCGAGTACCTGCCCGTGGTGATCGCGGCCACGGAACTGATGCTCCGTGACGAATTTAACGTGAATGGCGTCCAGGGCACCATGCACGGTGTGGCTCCCATGATGATTGTCAACGGCCCCTATGCGGCCGATATTGGGATTCACGGCGGAAACGGCTGCATGGGACCTGGCTTTCGAGCCAATGCCACCATCGGGCGGGCCATCCGGCTGATCCTGATGAACCTGGGCGCTGGAATTCCCGGCGTTTCTTCGATGACCATCTTCGGGATGCCCTCTCGGTTCACCTACTGCCTGACTGAGAATATGGAAGATCATCCGTGGGAAAGCCTCTCGGTATCTAAGGGCTATTCCGGCGATGAGAACGTCATCACTATGGCCATGGTCGAGTCGCCCCGCTTTTGCTTCGACGATGTTAGCGATGAGCCCATTCGTCTGATGAATGGAATAGCCGACACCATGGTCGCCATGGGTTCTTGGAACATGCACACCCGCTCCGATATGGTCGTCGCCATGGGTCCGCAGCACGCGGCGATCTGTGCCAATGCCGGCATGAGCCGCGCCGACGTGCATAGCCGGTTGTGCGAGATGGCCGGCCGCAAAGTACGGGACCTGAAGAACGGGGGCAACTGGCGAAGGGAGCGCGCTTTGGCTTTCCCCATCGAAGTTGATCCGGACAACGATGACTTCTTCATACCGGCCATCAAAAACCCAGAGGACTTGCAACTGATCGTGGCCGGTGGTTGGGGCCCATGCACCGCGGTCTGTCATGGCTGGAGCGGCGGGAGCCGGGCCGTCCACGCCAGTTATCATGCCTAGTTGCCGGGCCTAGTTAATTCCGGGGCTCAAGGTACGGGTTGTCCGCGGTGCCCAGGCATCCTGGGATGTTGTAGTCGAAATCGCGGGAAAGAGGCGGTTGATGAGTGGGGCCAGGCTCATCGGCACATATCCGTAGCGGTGCGGCTTAGCCGACGTTGGCGCTGGCTTGGTCCACGAACCGGGCGACTTGGGCGGCGATTGCCAAGTGGTCAGGAGAAGATAGTTCAGGGTCTTCTTCGATCAACCTGGTTGCTTCTGACCTGGCGAGGTCCAACAATTCCCGGTCCGTGATGTGGGCCATTCTGAGACTGGGCAGGCCGCTTTGACGGGTCCCGAAGAAATCTCCCGGCCCCCGCAGTTCTAGGTCAACCTCGGCTAGCTGGAACCCGTCGTGGATCCGCTCCAGGGCTGATAGCCGTTCTTTGGCCGTCTCCGCCTGGGTGTCCGATAGTAGCATGCAATAACTCTTATGCTCCCCACGGCCAACCCGACCCCTGAATTGATGGAGTTGGGCCAGCCCGAACCGGTCTGCGCCGTCGATCATCATCACTGTGGCGTTGGCCACGTCGATGCCCACTTCGACCACCGGCGTGGTCACCAGAATGTCCAACTCGCCGTCCCGGAATTGGCGCATGACTTTGTCCTTTTCCTTCCCGGCCATCCGTCCGTGGAGCAGGCCAAGGAATAGATCTGGGAAAATATCTTGGGAAAGGCGCTGGTATTCCTCCGTGGCGGCCTTGGACTCGATGGTCTCCGACTCGTCGACCAACGGGCAGACTACGAAGGCCTGCCTCCCTGCTTCGACCTGCTTGCGAATGAAGCCGTAGGCCGTATCCCGCTGATCTGGCTCCAACCATTTGGTTTGGACTTGCTGGCGTCCGGCGGGCATCTCGTCGATGGTTGAGATGTTCAAGTCGCCGAAAAGGGTCAAAGATAGAGTCCTGGGAATGGGCGTGGCCGACATGATCAGCGTGTGTGGGTTCTTTTGACCCCGTTCTTGCAGCGCCGACCGCTGCATCACCCCGAACCTGTGCTGCTCGTCGGCCACCGCCAAGGCCAGCTTAGGCATGGAGACACCCTCTTGGATCAATGCTTGGGTTCCGACCAGGATGTCCAGAGTGCCGTCGGCGGCCATCTGGGTCAGTTCACGTTTCATCGGAGCGCGGGAACTGCCGGTTAATAGTCCGATGGAAACCGGGCGGTCCATGTGCTCCAGGTACACAGATAACAGATGCGGCTCTTGCACGGGCCGGGCCAGTCCGCTGAGGAGATTGCCGATGCTCAGGAAATGCTGTTCGGCCAGCACCTCGGTCGGAACCATCATCGCGCCCTGATACCCGGCCGTAGCGGCTGACAACAGAGCCGATAGGGCCACCACGGTCTTTCCGCTGCCAACCTCGCCCTGGAGCAGTCGGCTCATGGGCGGCGTGGCCTGGCCCAGGTCGGACTCTATCTCTTGGATGCAGCGGCGCTGGGCCTTGGTCAAAGGGAAGGAAAGGTTTTTGTAGAAGCCGTCAATCACGTTGGCCGGGGCCTTGACCTCGATGCCTTTCAAGTTGTCATGCTGTATCCGCCGCCGGGCCAGCACGGCTAACTGGAGGGTGAAGAGCTCATCGAATGCTAGGCGTCTCCGCGCCAGTTCCCAGGTCTCCATCTCCTTGGGGTAATGGGCCTGGTAAACAGCGTCCAGTAAGGGCATCAACTTGGTCCGGACCAAGATATCCTCCGGCAGGACCTCTTCCAGGCCGCCAACCCAATTCTGGACCGCCTGCCAGGTTAGCCGCCGCATGTTCCGGCGGGTCAATCCCTCTGTTAGTGGGTAGACCGGCACGAGCCGGCCGGTATGTACGCCCGACCCGGTGTTATCCAACATCTCGTGCTCCGGGTTCTCGAATACCAATTGACTTCGGAAAACAGAGGCTTTGCCGCTGATGGCGATGCGGCTGCCAGGCTTAAGGGAGCGGGCCAGATACCGCTGTCCGAACCAGATTACTCGCAGGTTGCCGGTCTCGTCGCTCAGCACCGCTTCTGTGTCGCGGCGGCCTCCTCGTGGGCCCTTGGCAACCTCGCGAGCTTCCCAGACGGTGGCGACCACCGTGCACTCTTCCCCGGGCGACAGCTCTGCGATCTTCTTAGCAGATGAATAATCTTCATGCCGGCGAGGAAAGAGGTAAAGCAAGTCCCGGATGGTCTCGACATCCAATCGCTTGAGACGGGCGCTCAGCTTGACATCCACTCCACGGAGGCGATCTACCGGAGCGTCGACTTCGGTGGGCGGGGCTTTATAAGCGGTCTTCTTTTCCGCAGGCGTCTTATTCCAAGATGATTTCTTAATAGCCGCTTTTCTCTTGCGGGGTTTAGCGGTGGGTTTAGGCTGCCTATTGGGGTCCGGCGGGCCTCCCAGGGCCTCCCGCCACTGGATGACCCATTGCTCCCGGAGTTTGGCGGACATCGAGTCGTAGGACTCTTTTAGCAGAAAATCCTCGTCGCTGACGCCATGGGCGCCCATTTCGTCTGCCCAACGGGCAACGAACTTGTCCAGTCCGCCCATCACAGCCTTGTTGTCAAAGCCGTGGGACTCTTCAAGTTTGAGGATATTCTGGAAGGCAGCGGCCCAGGAGGACGCGCCGGTTTCTTGCGTGGCCATCAGGCGGTTACCCTAACACGCTGTATCGCCCTGGTTCGAGGCGGAACATTGGTCACTTTAATCATTCTAGTCCGTCGTCAGAACGTCAATCGTTAAATGACATAAGAATGCCTAAATTAAGTCTAACGGGCCTATTGAGTGACCGCCACACCCAAGGCTTCTGGACCGATGTAGGTACCCAAGGTAGAACCAAATCGTGCATCGATGATCTGGCCGCCAGGCACTAGACCAGTCAGCTGTTCCTTTAGGACCGCCATGCGCTCGGGGTTGGTACTGTGGATCACCGCCAAACGGCGCACCGGAGCTAGTTCCTTAGTCAGTTCGACCAAGCGGCGCATGGCGCGCTCGCTGTTTCGTGGCCGTTCTACCGGGTGGGCCTCGCCGTTCTGGAGCTTGAGAATGGGTTTCACACTGAGGATTGATCCCATGAATGCCTGGGCCTTGCCGATACGCCCGCCCTTATGAAGATACACCAACGTGTCCAGGGCGAAATATCCGTGATGAGTGCCCAACCCCTGCCGGGCCTTGTCGGCGATGTCGTGATAGTTGCCGCCTTCGGCCGCGTTGATCGCGACGTCCAAAACCGCCAGCCCCAGAGGTATGGAAGCGAGTTGGGAATCGATTATTTCGATCTCCGCTTCGTTGATCGAGGCTTTGGCTTGTTCGGCTGAATTCAATGTGCCGCTCAACTTCTCCGAGACGTGAATCGATACCACCTGGTCGCCTTGGCCCGTCAATTCCCGGTAGACCTCCTGGAAATCGGCCACCGTAGGCTGGGCGGTTGTGGGAGTGCGGCCCTCAGCTTGGAGGCGGCGATAAAAGTCGTCGGCATTGATCTCCACGCCGTCTTTGAACGTCTGGTCGTCTACTACCACGTAACATGGCAGAACCGTGATGTCGTGCTGTTGGGCCAGGTCAGCGGGCAGGTCTGCAGAGCTATCGGTAACTATGCGTACGGTCATATTTCTCTGGTGAATTAATGCTGGATTTTTCGATTAGCCGGTCACTCAACCGACGCCAGGTATTGGTGACGGTGTTGCTTGCCGTCGATCAGGTCCACCTGGATCCCGGGAAATTCGGCTTCAAGTCCATCGGCCACCTGTTGAGCATCGGCGGCCGACCTACCGGCGCCGTAGTAAAGGCTAACGATAGCATCGCTGCCGAGGTCTGTTAGTTTTAGAGCGGCCATTAAGGCTTTTTCGGAACTGTCTTCGGAGGAAACAAGTTTACCCTCTAGCAACCCTATGTGCTGACCTTCCTTGACTTCAAGTCCGCCGATGGTGACGCCTCGGACAGCGGCGGTCACTTCAACCGATGCTACCTCGG
>VFHF01000277.1 GCA_009392095.1 SAR202 cluster bacterium | reverse complement strand
GGCGATTTTCAATTAGGGCGTTAATGTCCCTGGATGTCCTGTTGCCTTTTTACGGGGCGCTTGGACGCAAAACCGGATACCTGAACAATTTAGATATAGCTCGGCGCTGAACTTCGTGGAGGGACGGTGCCACACATGTGAGGAGTGATGAGAGGGAGAGTGTGGGAGCTGCAACTGGGGAGGGAGCAGACTCATGAGTGAGTCTACGGCCCGTGAGGTTTGGCGGGCAGTGTTGGGGGATCTCCAGTTGCAGCTCCCACGCCCTACCTTTGAGACTTGGCTGAAGCCGACCGAAGGCGTGGCGTACGACGACCACGTGTTCGAGGTCGAGGCGCCCAACTCCTTCGCTGTGGAGTGGTTGGAGCGCCGGATGTACCATGCCCTCCAGAAGACTCTCCACAAGGTTTCTGGCCGGGAATTTGAACTGCAATTAACGGTAAAGTCCCAAGGAGATTTCTATGCCGTAGAGCAATCTTTCCCTGTGCCCGACCAGGCGGTGAGCGCCACTCCGGCCGCTCCGCCGCTGTTCGAGATGCGGTCTTTCAACCCCAAGTATTCCTTCGATACCTTTGTGGCTGGGCCGTCCAACCGGCTGGCCCTCAGCGCCTCAAGAGCCGTCGCGGAATCTCCAGGTCAGACTTATAACCCGCTGTTCCTCCACTCGGGTGCGGGGCTGGGCAAGACCCATCTTTTGCAGGCCATCGGCAAGTCCTGCGCCAGCCGGGGTATGTCTGTGCTCTATGTGACCTCAGAGCAGTTCACCAACGAGTTCATCACTGCCATTCGCAACCGCACCACCGAGGATTTTAGGCGCCGGTACCGCTCGGTTCAGGTGCTTCTGATGGACGATGTCCAGTTTCTCAGTGGCAAGGAACAGACCCATGAGGGCTTTTTTCATACCTTCAACGACCTGCATAACTCGGGGAACCAGGTGGTCATCTCGTCAGACCGGCCGCCCAGGGAACTGGGTTCCATTGAAGACCGCCTGCGCTCCCGCTTCGAGGGGGGGTTGATTGCTGGAATCCAGCCGCCGGACTTTGAGACTCGCATGGCCATCTTGTCCAACAAGGCTGGCCAGCTTCGGGTGGAGATGGAAGAGAGCGTCGTCGAGCTGATCGCCAAACGGGTCCAGCGCAACGTGCGGGAACTTGAAGGCAGCTTAAACCGGATGGTGGCCTACTCCCAGTTGATGAATGTGAACATCACCCTGGAATCGACCCTGCAGATTCTGAACGAGATGGCCCCGGAGACCGACGCCCGGTCCATCGACCCGCAGCGTATCTTCGAGCAGGTGGCCATCTTCTATGCCCTCTCGGTGGGAGACCTGATAGCCAAGAACCGCACCAAGAAGGTCGCCCTGGCCCGGCAGGTTGCCATGTATTTGCTGATCCACGAGCTTGAGATTTCTCCCACCCAGGTGGGCCGGCTGCTGGGCGGGCGAGACCACTCCACCGTGATACATGGAGCTGGGAAGATCAACGGTGAAGTTGCCGAGAACGGCCAACTCCGCCAAGAGGTTCTGGCCATCAAGGAAGCGATCTTCGCTTAAGGGGTTGGGTGGCTTTGAACAGGTTAGACTTGGGCGGAGCGCGAAAATCCCCCTGTAGTCCCCCTTTATGAAAGAGGGACGTTTTTTGACCCCGTTTTCTCTGAGACAAACCGATGCAGAATGAAATTCCGACATTCGTAAAAAAGGATTGAGGGAATTTCGGGTTTTTCGGGTACAATAGGCCCGTATGGAAAAACTCAAATCACATGTAATCGTCAAGACCCATGAATTGGCGTTGAAGGGTAAGAACCGCCCTTGGTTCATGCGCAAACTAACCGACAACCTCCGCATCGCCACCAGAGGGTCCGGTGTGGAACGCATCTGGAAGGGCCAATTGATGGTCGGCCTAACATTGTCAGATGAAGAGTGCTGGCCGGAGGTCAAGTCCCGGCTCAAAGAAGTGTTCGGCGTGGCCAAGTTCTACAAGGCCTATGAACTACCCCAGGACCTAGATGGCCTGAAAGCCAGGATTCCCGAACTTCTGGAGGGACGGACTTTCAGCTCCTTCCGAATCACCACCAACCGGGCCGATAAACGGTTCCCTATGAACTCGGCAGAGATCAACCGTGATCTTGGCACCTTCGTGAAAGACCTGACCGGGGCCCAGGTGAACCTGAAGTACCCTGAGCTATCCATCTATGTGGATATACAGACCAGCGGGTTCTTGATCTATTTCGACGAGGTGAAAGCCCATGGAGGCCTGCCGGTAGGAGTCAGCGGTAAGGTGGCCGTGATGCTCTCTGGGGGGATCGATTCTCCCGTGGCGGCCTGGCAGATGATGAAACGCGGCTGCCAGGCGATGTTCGTCCATTTCCACAGCTATCCGCTGGTGGACCGTACCTCCATGGAGAAAGCGGTGGACCTTGTGGAACACTTGAACCGGTACCAATACGAGTCCAATCTCTTCATGGCCCCCCTAGGCGAGATCCAGAAGAAGATCATACTCACGTGCCCGCCCTCCTACCGGGTGGTGCTCTACCGCCGGTTTATGGTCCGGATCACGGAGGTGCTGGCCAGACGCAACCGGGCCAAGGCGATCATCACCGGCGAAAGCTGCGGACAGGTTGCCTCCCAGACCCTGGAGAACATAGCCGTGGTCGACCAGTCTGCAGGCATGCCCATACTGCGGCCTCTGATCGGTCATAACAAAGAAGAGATCGTCAATATGGCCCAGAACATCGGCACCTTCACGACCTCCATCCTCCCCGATCAGGACTGCTGCACCCTTTTTGTTCCGAAACATCCCGAGACCAAGGCCGACCTGGACACCGTGCTGCGGTTGGAGGAGTCGCTTTCGGTGGACGAGATCGTCAAGGATGCGGTCGAGAATACCGAGCGACGTCATTTCGCCTCTCCGGAGGCCGCCGCGCTGGCCCGGTAACCCATACTAATGTCCCAGACAACCACTCCCGGCGAGTTGCCCAGCATTGACGCCGCCCGCCGAAACCGCCTTCTTAAAGATGTCCTGAAGGGCGTCTCTCGTTCTTTCTACTTGACTCTTCGCATACTGCCCAAACCTCTGCGGGAACCTATCGGCTTGGCCTACCTGCTAGCCCGCACCGCCGACACAATCGCCGACCGTCGGCAGGCCAGGTTTACTGGGGCGCGGCTGGAGGTGCTGGTTGCTTTCCGGGCTCAAGTTGCTGGGCCAGCTGACTCTGGTGTTTTGGAGGATATCACCTCCAATTCCTTGGATAGCGAGTCTTCTCCGGAAGAGCAAGCCCTGTTTGATTCGTTGGTTGATTCTTTTGCACTAATGGAATCGTTGGACGCTGCTGATCAAGAGCAAGTCAGGCGGGTCGTTATTACGCTGACCGAGGGCATAGAGATGGACCTGACGGTCTTTCCAGATGCCGATTCTGGAGCTTTGGCGGCGCTGCCAAGTGGAACCGATCTGGACCGTTATACCTACCTGGTGGCCGGCTGCGTGGGAGAGTTTTGGACTGCAGTTACCGCTGCTCATACCCCGAGTCTGAAGGGGTTGTACTTGGCGGAGATGTCGGAGTTGGGGGTGCGGTTCGGGAAAGCCTTACAGTTGACTAATGCGCTGCGTGACATCCCCGGTGACCTGCGTAACGGCCGATGCTATCTTCCGGCCGACGAGTTGGCGGCGGCAGGCCTATCTCCCGAAGACCTCCTGGTCCCGGCCAGCGAAGAACGGGCAAGGGAAGTACTGGTTCCGTGGATGCGGACGGCCCTGGAGCATTTCGAAGCCGCGGAAGAGTACCTGCTGGCGATTCCGCGCCGGTCGGTACGTTTGCGATTAGCCTGCCTATGGCCGCTGATCTTGGGGCTTGGTACCCTGGCCCGCCTGGCCCGCAGCGGAAAATGGTTGGACTCCGACTCAACTGTTAAAGTCAGCCGCATCTGGGTTTACCGCATGATGCTCATGTCCTTTCTAACCGTTTGCTCCAACCGGAACCTCCGCCGTTGGATCCGTGCCCTCAGGCGGCAAGTTGAGCGCTCGATCTAGCCCGTGGCTCTCTCATTCAGCCTGCGAAGCAACGAGCTTCGGCATTGCCGGTGGTGTAGTATTAGCGGGTTGATTTTTCCCTGCCAGCTCTTACGCCCAATGGAGCCATAAATGGAGTTTGGACTTTTTGTAGAATTCCCCTCGCGGGAGGGGACCACCCAGGCGCAGATATTCAAAGACTCGATGGAGTTGATCGATGCCGCCGAAGAGTCGGGCTCCGAGGGAGTCTGGCTGGCTGAGTATCACTTCGATCCGGGCCGGTCTGTCCTGTCGGCCCCAGTCACCGTAGCTGGGGCAGTTGCCGCCCGCACCAAGAAGGTCAAGATCGGGCTGGCGGTCCATGTTCTACCACTTCGCAATCCGGTGCAGATCGCCGAAGAGATCGCCACCCTCGACCACCTCAGCGACGGGCGCTTGGACTTCGGCATCGGCCGGGCCGCTTTCCCTCGGATCTACCAAGGGTACGGCTTCAATTACGCGGAGAGCCGGGACCGGTTCGAGGAGTGTTTGGAGATCATCCTCAAGGCGTGGACTACCGAGAGGTTTTCGTTCTCTGGAAAGTTCTATGAGTACGATGACCTTTGCGTGGTGCCTAAGCCGTTACAGAAGCCCTACCCTCCCATCAGAATCGGCGCCACTTCCGCCGATACCTTCGAATTGGTTGGACGCATGGGATATCCCATCTTCATCAATCCTTCGCGGGTGTCCACGCTTTTGGACCTTAAGCCCCTCGTCGCCGAGTTTCATGCCGCCCGGAAAAAAGCAGGTCACACCGGAACGGTGGGCGTGGGGCTGAGGGTGCCGGTGTACGTGGCCGAGACGAAGGAGAAGGCCTATTCCGAACCCAAAGAAAGCACCATGTTCCAGATGCAACGGCTGATCAACGTGGTAACCCAGTCCATTGGTGACGCAGGAATCACGGCCGGTGACGACCGAGCGGCCCAAGCGGAACGTCTGAAGGCAATGTCCTACGAAGACGTGCTGGCCAACACTGTCGTCTACGGAACCCCAGAATCGGTGGTGGATCGGCTGCAGCAGCTTCAAGAAGAACTGGGTCTAACCCAGGTGATCTATGAGGTCAACTTCGGCTGCAGCGTGCCGTTGGAGCACCAAATAAAGGCCGTCCAATTGATCAATGAAAAGGTCGCCCCAAAACTCAACTAGCTGGAAGCAGTCCGCTGACAGCCCACATCGGAGTGAAGAGATGCCTAAATTTGTGCACGTTTTTACCGGACCGGATGAGACCTCCGTGATTGAAGAGAAAGAATTCGAGATGACGGAATTTCTTGATACTGAAGGAGCCCATGGCCTGGCGTCGCCCATCGAACAAACCCCCGGCATCTCATTCCGTATGGTTAAAGCCGGGTATTTTTTAGACTTTCACACCGCGCCCCGGCGGCAGTACAGCATCTCGCTCACGGGGTCTATCGAACTTGGATTGCCGGACGGAACGCTGAAACAATACGGGCCCGGGACGGTGCTCCTAGCCGAGGATATGACCGGCACCGGTCACTCAACCCGCGTGATCGGAGACGAGGACCGATTCACCATCATCATCCCCCTGTCCTAGCGGAGATTCAGATATGACCCAGCAAAACATCCTGCAGGGCGATTTCAATCCTACAGTCCCCACTCGCATCGTTTTCGGAAACGAGAAGATCGATTCCCTGAGAGATGAAGTCAAGAAGCTGGGCGGCAAACGGGTGTTGGTTCTGTCCGGCCGCACCGTAGCGGAGAAAACCGACTCGGTCCGCCGTATCAACGAAGGGTTGGGTGACCTTTCCGCTGGGGTTTACTCGGGCCTGATTCAGCGAGCGCCATTATCCACTGCCATAGAGGCCGCCAACATGGCCGTAGCCAACGGCGTTGATACCCTGGTAGGCCTAGGCGGCAGCACCATCTCCGACGCTGCACGTATGATTGCCGTTCTGATGGCCGAGGGCATAACCACTGTCGACCAGTTACGTCAATTAGGCGAAGACCAGGATATGGTGCTCGAACCCAACCTGGACGGGAAATCGCTGCCACTGCAGGTGTCTATCCCGACTACCCTGTCGGCTGGCGAGTTCAATATGGGCGGCGGTAACGTGCTGGATGACCAAGCCGGCCACAAGATACGAGTGCGCCATCCCAGGCTCTACGCCGACCTGATAATGCTAGACCCGGTGATGACCGAGGGCACTCCGGACTGGCTGTGGCTATCCACCGGCGTCAAAGCCCTAGACCACTGTATAGAACGCCTGTACAGCACTGGCAACCAGCCAGCCATTGATGCGCCCGTCTTGGCCGCGGCAGAGATGCTTTTCACCTACCTGCCTAAATCCAGAGAGTCGGACGTCGACCCCGAGGCACGGCTACAATGTTTAGTGGCGGCTTGGATGTCTATGATGGGAGCGCCCAACTTCTCGATGGGGCTTAGCCATGCTATCGGCCACATCATCGGTGTGCACTACTCGGTGGGTCACGGCTACACCTCGTGTGTGACCCAGCCCTACGTCATGGAATTCAACCGCCCGGTTTCCGCCGCCAAGCAGGCGCTGCTGGCCCGGTCGGCAGGTCTGGACACCAGAGGTATGAGTGACGAGGCGGCGGCGGAAGCGGCAGCCCGCGCAGTTGACGACTTCATTATGGGGATGGGGATGCCCCACCGTTTAAGAGAACTAGAGATACCGGAAGAAGACCTGCCCAAGATTGCCGAGTTGGTGCTCACCGACGGCGGCACTCGCAGCAACCCGATTTACATCACGTCTGCTGAGCAGGTGATGGGAGTTTTGACGGCGGCGTTCTAATTGGGTAAAGGTTTCCTGCGCCGGCCCTTCAACAGGTTCAGGTTGGGCCGTTTATGTGCTGCGGTCGATAATCGAAATACTATGTCGTTCGCGTAGGGGCGGGTTTTTAACCCGCTCGAAATTGCTGAGGTCAAACCTAATCTTTCCAGCCAAAGAATTCAACCCAGATGCCCTGTCCCGCTTAGAGGCCCAAGCAAGGGAACTCCACTCAGCCAAACGGAACGCGGAGGCGGTGGAGGTTCTGCGCAACGTTCTGGCGGCCCGTTTGAAATTCCAGGGGGAGCGGCACTTCCAGACCATCAACGCCCGGAGCGGTCTGGCCCGGTCCCTGCGGGCGGTCAACCGTTTTGAAGAATGTTTTTT
>VFHF01000276.1 GCA_009392095.1 SAR202 cluster bacterium | reverse complement strand
TGCGGCCGTCGCCTGGAACCGGTCCACCACATCGCTGCATTGCAGGTCTAGGGTCTCGTAGTCGGCCGGGTCGGTGTTAATGATCGTACGCCGACGCGACCGGAACGCGTCCACCATCTAATGGTGGGCCACGCTCATGACCCAACCCTTGGGCTGGCCACGGTCAGGGTTGAAGCTCCCGGCTTTCAGCCAGATGTTCAAGAAGATCTCCTGGGTGACTTCTTCGGCCAAGGCTGGTTGTTTCAGCATGAGCATGGCAAGGGAATACACGGGCGTTTGGTATCGGGTGCACAAGGCCTCAAGGGCGTCTTTGTCGACCTGGGAGCCCCGATGAATCAATGGCGGTCGTCTAATGACTCGTAGTCGACCACGGGTTTCTCCCGGCTCGGCTCCAATATTCAGACATGCTTTTCATGCCCCGTATTTATATATGGCGTATATCGCTGGCCGGATTTGGGACGGGTGGTTGGTTCGATGGAAGTTAGTTCAGTCTGTTGAGTGTGGTCCATAGACTATTGATCTGGTCTTGGACTTGTTTGGTGTCTTCGGGACCGCCCGTTCCTTGATTTTTGGCGATCTCAAGGTAGCTTTCCAGCACTCTGATGGCCAGCCGGTATTCATGCTGTTCGGCATGGCACCACGCTTGTTCCTGGTACAGCGACGGAATACCTGGACTCATGATCGACTGGCGCTGAATCACGCCAACGGCTTTGGAGTAGGCCCCGGTCTGCATGTAGACGCTTTTCAGGTTGTTGAGCATCCGGAACAAGATGTTGTGCTTGCTGACAGGCGCCAGAAAGTCGTCGGTCCATGCCAGGCGTCCGCCGGACATGCTATCGACCAGATCACTGCAGTCCGTTACTGAAAGGGAAACACCGGCATGGAATGGGTCCAAGTATTCCCCCGTGTCGTCTATGCCGACGATGAAATGCCCCGGTAGGCCCACTCCGGAGCATTTGAGACCCAATCGGCGTCCCACCTCCATGAACAAGAGAGAAAGTGTGATGGGGATACCCGTGCGTGTTTCCAGCACCCGGTTCAAGAAGCTGTTGTCGGGACTGTAGTATTCGCCGGTGTTTCCGTGGAAACCAACATCGTTGAATAGGTACTCGGCGATGGAGCCGGCGAGATCCGCTGTAGCAACACCAGGGTCGATCCGAAAGGCGATCTGCGACGCGAAGGCGTCCAACTCTGCGAGAAGAGAGGGGACGTCGATCGCCGGGTATTCCTCGCCGGCCAAGTACAAGGCCGCCCGGTCAAGTTCGATATCCTCATCGGGTTTCCGGACCATCTCGGTGAAGAGCGCGCGGTAATCGGCGTTGCCGTCGGTGCTCATTTTGGGCTGCTACACGACCAGACCATCGAACAGGTCGTCCATGTCGGTGGCCTCGTCGATGGCCCAGATGGTCCCAAGAACATCCTCGCATTGCATATCTGAGAGCACTCCGGAGGCGAAGCTGCGGAACTTGCCCTCCAATTCTTTGTCGTCCAGCGGATTGTTCTTGTGCCCCTTGGGGTAGGCGGTATGGGCGGTGTGGACGTTGCCCGACTGCTCGGTGACCGTAATCCGGCAGTTGTATTCAGAGGGGAAGTTTGCGGAGAACTCCTGGTCTTCGGACAACGTCATCTTGGACATGGTATCGCGCTTGATGGCGTCAGCGATGCGTTGGGGAGTGAAGCTGTTTGGCGTCACTTCGCCCTCCTGAAAGGCCGCGGCCACCAAGAATGGGATGCTGTGATCGGCGGTCTCCCTGGTCTGCGGGTCCCATTTTTCAGGCTCGCTGGAGGCGCTGCTGGCGGCGGTGTGGTAAGTGTCGATGTGGATGGATTTGATGTCGGTTAACGACACTTCTTTACCCAACTCCAGCGCGAGGCCGATGGGCGCCTGGGTGTGGATCTGGGAAGGGTAGCTCTTCACGATCGTCTGGTTGATGCGGAAAGGGTCGTCATCGGCCCGGCTGCCGCCCAACGGGAAGTCGGCAATCTCCACCGGTTTGCCCACGGCCTGCTCCCAGAGGCCTCGTCTACCGTCAAAGGGCTCGTTCGGGCCGCTCATGCCCTCTGCGGCCAACATGGCGGCGAAGACGGCGGAACGGGTGGCGGCAGCAGTTGCGCAACCCTTCCACATGGATAGCTCCCCACTGCGGGTCACCGCCAAGGGCAGGGATGGGGTCACCGCCAGAGATATGGCTTGGCCCATCTGCTCTTGGTCGAGCCCAAGGACCCGGCCGGCCCCGCAGGCAGCCCCGATGACGCTGAAGATGCCCTGATCCCAGCCAAATTCGCTGGCCACCACCTGGTCGGACAGCCGGCAGAAGACCTCGTAGGCGAGAGCGATGGACGTGATGACAGTGCGGCCGTCGGAGATCATAGGGTCGGCCAGCGCTAGCACTGCGGGGATCATGTCGCTGGGGTGTCCACCGCCGGGAGAGAAGTAGGAGTCATTGCAATCCAGATACCGGCCCATCACACCGTTGGCGAAAGCGGCCATGTCTGGCGAGGAGTACTCATTGGTGCCCAGTACGCGGGATGGGGTTGTGCTGGTGATGGAGGAGGCCATGCTCCGGGCGATCTTGGCCGGTTCGGACACGAATCCGCCCATGGCGCAACCCATGGTATCCACCAGGGTTCGCTTGACCTGGTGCACAGTCTTGGGTCCCAGTTCTTCAAAGGTGATTCGGCAGGCGTAGGACGCCAGCATCTCGGTGGTGCGGTCCATGTGGTTTCCTCTCTAAACCGACATTCCTGCCTTAACAGGATTGATGGAGGCGTCTATCCGCCTTGCTTCTATAGTACGGCCTCTGCCATGCGCTCGAGTTGTTCTCCCATCTCTTTCTCGGTTTCGACGTGCTCGGGGCGGACCACCACCCGATCGGCGCCGGCGTTCAAGAGCGAATGGACGATGTCCCGCTCCGGAAGTTGGCCGTAGACCGAGATAGTGATGGATTTGGGATCACGGCCCGCCTCGGCGGCCATGGCGTCCAACTTCTTGCGGCTCTCTTCCACCTCAGTGGGGGTCACCCGGTTGGGCAGCCAGCCGTCGGCGTGGGTGACGACCCGGCGCAGCACGTTCTTGGCCATGCCGCCCAGGATGATTGGCGGGTAGGGCTTCTGGGCCGGCTTGGGATAGGACCTGACCAGCGGGAAGTCGAAGTACCGGCCGTGATACTCGGCTTCTTCCTTGGTCCAGAGCTCTTTCATGACTTCTATGGCTTCGCGGGTCTGGGTCCAACGGTGTTCGAAGTCGCCGCCCATCATCTCGGTCTCTTCTTTGAGCCAGCCGGTGCCGATGCCGAACAGGAACCGGCCGCCGCTGTACCGGTCCAACGTGGCAATCTCTTTGGCCAGGAGCAGCGGGTTCCGCTCGGGGACCAAGGTGATGCCGGTGCCCAGCTTGATCTTGGTGGTGACACCGGAAGCCCTGGCCAGGGCGATGTACGGGTCAGTGAAATGGGAGTAGGTCCAGGGGATCTCTCCACCGGTGGCCGGGAAGGGACTGTCGCTGTGGACCGGCACCGCCGCGTGCTCGGCGTACCAGATGGACTCGAACCCTAAGTCCTCGGCCTTCTTGGCCATGAATGCCGGGTCGATGGTGTAGGCTGGCAGGGGCACCGATGTTCCGATGTTCATTCTCTTATCTCCGGTGTTGATTCCAGGTCTGGTTGTCTTAGTCTCCGGCGGGTTGGGCTTCTTTCACCCGGGATTCTAGAAGGTCGTATCTTTCTCCGGCCATCTCGGAAACTCTGGGCACGTCCTCTTCCAGCATGTAGCGCTCGGAAGTCAGGTCTTGTGCCGCGGTTTCCACCCGGTCCAGGTAGTCCTGCCGGGACGCATAGCGCTCTTCGATTGACGGTCGTGGGTCTGAGGTGTCCTGGCGTTCCTGTTTCGTGAAGGCAAAGGGCAAGGTCGAGCCCATGGTCTTGTGGGTCTGTCCGGGGCCGCCGGTGTCCGGGTGGCGCAGGTTCCAACCAGGTACAGAGGCCAGCGGGACTGACACATCCGGCAGGCGTATCCCGGCCACATCGTTGCCGTCCTGGTCCACATTGGACACCAAGGCCGGGTAGGGGTTGCCGGTGACCGGCGGCAGGTTCTCCACAATCCCATCCCGAGGCCCATAGTCTAGTCTGTACAGGTGCCTCAGATGGTCTGGGAATCCAACACCGGGGAAAGACTGAAATACGGACCTTAACGATTCGGAAGGGACAGCAGTGCCGTCATCCAAGCGCGCGTGTCTGCTGGGCGGTGGTGTCGTGTTGCTGCTGATCCAGGCATCTAGGTTCGCTACGGCAGCCCGCATCAGGGGACGCCAGTCCACCCAGTTGAAGGGGTGGAGCCCGGTGGCGCCAGTGTCTTGTACGTGGCCTAGTGGCAGCACCCCGGCGTTGTGCTGGGTGCTGGCGAAATGGTAGATGCGCACCGAGTCTGACGGTCTGATGTCTTTGGTCCCTGTCGGGTCGATGTGGTTCAAAGCCGCGTGTCCGGCCCAGTATTCGCTGGATGTGTTGGTGAGGAATATCTTGGGTACCTTGGCTCTGGCGGTCAACCGAGCGAGCAGGCCATCTGTCCGGCCGGTTTCCGGGTCGGTTTGGCCTACGTCGGCAAAGGGAAAAACACTGCCGGGACTGGCCGCCAACAGATTAGATGGCTGACCGAACCTCTGGTTGAACTCACCTCGCATGCCCCCTGCGATGTTGGCGATGATGCCGTCAAATACCTTCCGGTCTTCTTCATCCTGATTCATGGCCAGGTAAAGCATATGACGCAGAAATCGCCCGCTCTGGGACGAACCGAAGGCCATGGTGTGCTGGATGTCTTCGGCACAGGGGTTGTCCTGGTTGTCTGAGTATCTAAGGAATGAGACCAGGTCCCGGACCGCTGCGATGCCCAGTCCAACCACCGGCGCTGTGGCGGTGGTGTAGATGCAGCGGTAGACCTTGCCTGGCTTAAACCCTTTGGCCATGCTGATGTGGCTGGCGTCGGGGACTAAGTTGCCGGTCTCTATCTTCCCAAAGTCCCAGTCGGATCGAGGTACCACCGTGGCGGGGCCGCTATCGTGGTCATGGACGGTTAATTCGGCGTTGGGCTGGTCCAGATCACTGGCGGGATAGGGAAGGTGACCACGGTCGGACAACATCTGGGTTACTGATGGCCCGTTCGGCTGAAATGTCACCACGAGACGGCCCTCTGTGTTGGCGGCGTTGGGAACGTGGACTCGAAGCTTTCCTGGATCTTGGGTCGCATCGTGCTGCCAGCCGCACCAGACCTGGGTGTAACCCCGGCGCATCAGGAAACCGTTTCCCGGGCCCATACGGTCGCTGTTGGGTGCGTTATTGATCCGGGCCAGTGAGAGTGGGTTGCCCCGGTTCACCACGTCGAAGAACAGCTTGTGACTCCCCTTCTGCTGGTCCACAGGTTTTAAGATCCGAAAGTCGGCTGAAAACTCCACTAGACCGGCGGCGTTCTTGGGCGCCCGTTCCAGGTCGGTAATAAGGCTATTTGCCGGGTTTGCCGGGTCAACGGCAAAGTGGACCGTGCCGTCCAGTTGTTCGTAGGCGCCGGTGTCATCGAAGATCATACCTTCGGCGTAAGGGCCGCGCTCTTTGATCTCGATGGATGTTACTGCCATTCGTTTGCTCCGTGTTTAAAGAACTGTTTCAGGATCGACGTCTAAGTCTGTTGGCGGCTCTTCCGAGGCGAACTCTCGCCACCAGGAAGCGAAGTTGTCTTCGCCGTGCTTTCCTTTCAGCCTGGCCAGGTGGGCTTTGACCTGGGTCAGAACTTGTAGATCGTTGCTGACGGCCAGTTGGTAGGTCCGCCCGGCCCATAGCAGCGCTCCGGGTATGTCTTCCCGCTCCTCGGCCACCATGCCCAGTTGGCCGTAGGTCCGGCAGATGCGGTTCAGGTCCTGGATCTCTTCGAAGACGTCCCGCGCCTTGCCGTACCATTCCTCGGCCTTGTCCAGGTCCTTCTGCTCGTGGAACAGCACACCCAACTGCCGGCACTCGTCGCCTTCGGACCGGCGGTCGCCAACAAGTTGCCACTCGTTGATTGCCATCATGTACCAGTGCTCGGCGTCGCCGACGAACATCTCACGGGCCTGTTCCACCAGGCCCAAGTGATGGAACTCCACGCCCATCTGAGAGTGATTGCCCATACGGTCGCTCACCGACAGCGCCTGTTGGTACCAGTTCTCGGCTTCGTCGAACTGGTATTGGGCGTGACACACGGTGCCCAGGGAGTGATAGACCAGAACAGCATTTTCTTCATCCCGAGCCTCTTCTAGGATCTCCCTGGCCCTCTGGTACCAACTTGCGGCCTCGTCATATTCGAACTTGTACTGAGAGCATAGGCCCAGGGACCGATAGTCCTTGACCATTTCCTCGGCGTCGTCGATCCGCTGGTGGATATCCAAGGCTTTGCTGAACCACTCTTTGGCTTCGGTGTAGCGGCGGCGGTATTGGCAGACCATGCCCAGGCCGTAGTAGTCGTCGGCCACCGGCTCCTGGTCTTCGCCGTCCTCGATGATGGCCAGTGATTGGGTGTAAAGCTGCTCGGCTTCCTCCAACTGCCAGCGGTTCTGGGCCACCTGGCCCATCTGGTGGAAGACCGCGGCGGTGCGGGGGTCGGTCTCGCCGTCCTCTTTATTGGACAAGTACTCAAGGAGTTGCTGGTTCAGGCCGTCGGCTCGGTCAAACTCCTTAGTTTCGATGCACTCGCTGGCCTCGGTGCCCATAAGGTATAGCCAGAGTTGGATGCCGCCGGACTCTTCCGCTTCGTCTGCTGTGGTGCCGGTGATTTCCAGCAACTGGCGGCGTAGGCGGCGCAGTTCGGGGTAGCGCTTCTGCATCCGGAAGACCTGGGCTAAAGGCTGGACCAGCAGTTGGGCGTTCTCCCATTGTCCGGCCTCCAGTGACAGGGCCAGCGCCTGGGTGATGTTGCCCTCCTCTGCTAGGATGGCGGTGGTGCCGGCGTCCTGATTTTCGTAGAGCGTTTCCATGAAATAGTCGGCGGTGTCGGCGTAGACCCTAACGACTTCCTGCTCCATCTGCTGGATGGCGCTCTGAGGGAATTGCCGGTAGAGGCTGCGGCCGAGGAACCAGGGCAGCGAGGAATGTATCTGGTAGACGCTGGGGGTGACAGGCTCCAGGAACCCGCCGGCCCGCGCGGTCCGGAGCAGCGTGCGGGTGGCCCCGTAACCCAATTCTTCGCCGAGGACCGATTTATAGGCCTGCTCCCCCGTGATGTGAGTCAAGATGTCCATCATGACGCGGCTCCGGAACAAGGAAAGGAAGGGCAGGTGCGTTCGGCTGCGGTGGGTCATCCGGCTGAATGCCTGCTCCATGGCCACGGTGAGGTAGGCAGGCCGGCCTTCTTCATCGGCGCCCGGCCGGTACGACTCCAGGGCTGACTTGAGTTCACCAACCAAGACTGACGACGGAACCTCCTTCAGCAGGGGTAGGGCGATCTCCATGGCCAGCGGGTGGCCGTCCACCATCTCAAGAATCTCTAGGTACTCAGGGCCCAGGCGCATGGGATCTGCGCCGGCCTCTTCCAAGAGCCGGGTGCCCAAAACGATGCGGTCTGAACCGGTGAGCCCGCCCAGGCGGTAGCTGCCATGTGGCACGGTGAGCCATGATTCTGATTGCCGGCGGCTGACCAATAGAGTCCAGGATTTGCCGCCTTCGGACACTTCTTTGATGAAGGAATCCAGATCGGCCATCTCGGCATCGTCCAGCAGGCCCGGTGAACCGGCCGGGAATCCGGCAAGGTTTTGAAGGCTGTCGAAGACCAGCAATGCAGGGTTGTCTCTTAGATATTCAATCACCCAGTTGCGGCGGTCGTCGTTACGCAGGTCGCCGAACTCCAACCCAGCCAGGGATGTGCCAATCTCGTGAAGCACCCGTTCCAGCCCGGCTCCAACCTCGAAGGCCGCGTAAAAAACGCCTCCTGAGCGTCCGCCGGTCTTTCGCAGCCACGACGCCAGGCCCAGGGCCAATTCCGATTTGCCGCTGCCCACGTCTCCGGACAGCAGCACCACGGGCGATTGCCGGAGCTGCCGTTCCAGCTCCAACATCTCGGCATGGCGGCCGATCAGCCCGTAGGGACCGCCGCGGGGCAGGTCGTTGCCCGTGGTCTCTTCCTCCGGTTGGGGCATTCCGGGTACCAGCGGGTCTGATTCCTCAACGATTATTGCTTCCGGTGCGTATTCGCGGGATTCAAACACCATGGGCACGGTCCAATCCCAAGACACGAGAGGCCCGGTGGCGGACGGACGCTGGGGGTGGTCCATCATAGCTTTTCGGATGGTGGCAACGGTATTGGCGACCGTGGCGCCGTTGCTGAGGCCCTCGAAGAAGTTTTCACAGAACAGCACCCGGCCTGCACCCGCGATGGGAAGGGGCGTGATGACTATCTGGGGGACTCCATTCTCGGCCAGCCGAGCGGCGAATGACATAACATCGTTCAATGCGGAGGGAGATGAGGCGTTGATTAACACCACCGGAGTATGGGCATCTTTCAGTGTTCCGGCCAATGTGGAGGCGTCGACGGTTGTCGCTCCGCCGGAGCCGTCTTCCATGCTGATGCCCTGGCTATCGATAGCGAAACCGTCCAGGTGGACCAGGTGGTAGTGCCTTGGGCGGCTGGCCAATTGCTCTTGTAGTTTTTCGGGAGACGAAGGTCGCAGACAGTCTAGCTCGGCCGACGCGGCCAGCGACTCCAGCGCGGTCAGAGCTTCGGTTGCGATGCTGCCCGACCCCGCTCCGGACGGTGGTAGCAGCAACAGGACGTTCAGTTGGTCAGTGGGTAATTCCCCGGTGAAGGATCCCAATGGTCCGGGAAATAGCCGCCGCGACACCCCCGCTAGCTGGGAGGCCAGGTAGGTTTCGCCACCGTTGTTCATCAGTTCCCAAGGCAGGCCTAGGAACTCTGGCCGGCTTGAGACGATGGCGAGTTGGGGCTGCTTTATCTTGGCGACCTTTTCCAAGAGGGACAGGGCTTCCTCACTCGAGCCAAACACGGCTTGGAACAACAGCAGGCCCAAGTCTTTTAGTCCCGACTCGACTTTCTCGGCGCGGGTTTTGGCCTCACCAAAGGTGTTTTCCAGGTATTCGCTGAGGTACCAGCGTATCTCTGCTGATTCGGAGTCAGTTAGTGGTAGGGAGAAGTCGGCCGGTGGCGCGGTCGCGTCACCGGCGTCACTGATATAGGAAAGTTGCACCTGGCTTGAGTCAGCCAGGTCCATTATTTGCAGTAAATCTGCCAAAAGGGCCTCCGGGTGCTATCCAGGGGTAGGTCCGACCCAAAGCCAACGAGCCGGAGAATTTTGGTGATTCAGGCTGAGAATGAATCTCCGCCTATACTATCACCGGCTATATAGCGAGTCCAACGATGTAGGCGTGGGAAAGTTGTAATCAGCACCCAAGCCAGCACGGTTAGGTGGTGGCGCCGGGGCAGGCTGGAAACCTGCCCTGCTCTGGGTAAACTAAGTAGGGATGTGGAAATCGTGCTATGGCAGTGGATTAGTTGGCCCGGGGGAGTTGGCTGGTATACAGCTGGGGCGCATTGGAAACCCGCCCTTACAGTTTGCCGTCCAACATGCTCCCAGGAGGCAAGAGTGCCACTCCCTGGTGAACCTGACTATTGCGCCGTAAAAGCCCCATCAACCGCCATGGCTAGGCCAGTGACTAGGGAGGCGGAGTCCGAGCAGAGCCAGGCTACTGCTTCAGCGATCTCGTCGGGGGTGCCTTTGCGGCCGATGGGTTGGCGGGTTGGGATGGCGGCGGCGTAATCGTCCCGGCCCTCTACAAGCCGGTCCATCATGGGCGTGTCGATGATCCCAGGACAGACAGCGTTCACCCGGATGCCGTCGGCGGCGTATTCTAGGGCCGCCGACTTGGTCAGGCCGATGACCGCGTGCTTGCTGGCCGAATAGACTGACAACCGTCGAGAACCCACCAGTCCGGCAGCCGAAGCGGTGTTCACGATGGCCCCGCCACCCTGCTTGAGCAACTGGGGAATCTCGTATTTCAGGCAGAGCCAAACGCCTTTGACGTTGATGTCCATCAGGCGGTCGAAGGTGATCTCGGGATACTCATGTAGACGCCCGCCCCAATAGCCCTCGATGCCGGCATTGTTGTAGGCGCAGTCCAGGCGTCCGTAGGCCGCGACCACGGCATCAACCATCGCTTCCACGTCGGCAGGCCTGGAGACATCGGCGTGGACGAACATTCCGTCTCCGCCGATGGATTTGATCAGGCTCAGAGTCTCCTCGCCGCCATTGGCATCTATGTCTGAAACGGCGATGGTGGCCCCTTCACGGGCCAGTACCAGCGACGTGGCCCGGCCGATGCCGGAACCGGCGCCGGTGACCAGCGCGATCTTATCTTTCAGCATGTCTGCCATGATTGACGCCTCCGCAAGTCTAAGTTTGGCCGGCCCGCCAGGCGCCGGCACGCCAGTCGTCGGGGCTGGGGTCCGGATCTATCAGGACGTCGATCACCGCCGGTCTACCGGAGGCTTGGGCAGCGCGCAGGGCGTCGGGCAGGTCCTTGGAGTCGTTGATCTGGATCCCCCATGCGCCCATGCCTTCGGCCACGGTTGCGTTGTTGGTCGGATAGAACTCAGAGGCGATCTTGTGGCCCTCAGGCTGGTGGTCGTTGACCATGCCTAGCGAGTTGTTGTTGAACACCACGCAAATTATGGGCAGGTCATACTGCACGGCCGTCGAGATGGCGTTCACGGTCATCATGTAACCGCCATCACCGGTCACCGCTACGACTGGCTGGTCGGGGTAGACCAGCTTCAGGCCCACCGCGGCAGGCAACGCCCAACCCATGCCTGCGGTGCCGCCGGGGCTGTAGAACGTGTTTGCCTTCTGCGCCCGGTAGAGGTGGGCCATCCAGGTGCGGTTGTTGCCGGCGTCCAACGTATAGATGGTGGACGGGCCCATGGTCGCCTGCAGTTGGGCGATGAGCCGCTGGGGCTTCACCGGCGAGCTGTCTTCGTGCATGTCTGGATAGTCGTGGTAGTCCCCAGTGTCGCGGCGGCCAGGCATGCTGTCAGTCCATTCTTTCCGTCCAGAGTTGTCTGGAGCAGTGGATTTTGATGCCTCGACCAATTGTTCCAGGACGGCTTTGGCGTCTCCGATGAGGCCTAATTCCACTGGGAAAGACCAACCGGCGTTGCGCTCGTCGATGTCGATCTGGATGATGCGCTGGCGGGCGGGATTGAAGATGTCGGGGCGCTCGCCCACGGTTTCCTGGGAGCGCAGAAGCGCGCCAATAACGAGCACGGTGTCGGCATCGCCCACTGCCTTGTTGGCCGTTTCCTGGCCGTAAGTTCCGACCATGCCTAAGGCCAGCGGGTGGTCTTCGGAGATGGCGCTCTTGCCTTTGTAACTGGTGGCGACGGGAATGCCCCACTGCTCGGCTAGTTCCTGTAGTTGGGCGTGGGCTCGGGCAACATGCACTCCGTTGCCGGCGATGATCACTGGCTTGCGGGACTCGCTCAGTATCTGAATCGCCCGTTGGATGTCCACCGGCGCGCTGGCCGGCTTGGCGGTGTTCAGGAACCCGGCGGCGTTGTGGATGAAGGGCGGGGACTCCACGTCCACCTGCCCACCGATGGCCGCCGAGCGCATCAGCACGGTGGTGGGGCCGGGGCGGCCGCTGACCGCGTGTTTAATGGCCATCTGCGTGCCTAGAACAGCTTCTTTGGGGCTGGTGGCTAATGTCGTGTATTTGGTCATCGACTTAAATATGGACTGGAGGTCGATACTGCCGTATTCTCCGGCGCCCGACTGGTTGGCGGGACGCTGGGCCGCGCCGCCGTCGGAGGTGTCGGTGATCACCAGCATTGGGGAACTGCTGAGCATGGCTTCCATGATGCCGAAGGTCGCGTTTGAGCCCATGAACAGTCCTTGGCCCATGATCGCTGCCGGTTTCCCGGCGGCGCGTCCATAGGCGTCGGCCATGATGGCGGCTACTTGTTCGTGGCGCACCAAGATCGTTTTGATACGGTCCTGTTTGGTCTCGAGGATCTGGAAGATCTGCCCGGTGCCGCCTCCGGGGATGCCAAAGACGTATTCGATACCGGCTTCCTCCAGAGTCTGGACAATCATCTCACTGGCTGATGGCATTTTTTATCCTTGGGTTTGTTAAATGAATGGCTTGGGGTTTGGGGCAATCGCACCCGGCGATTAGTGTGGGGATGATACCCTTCGCCCATATCGGGGTCAAGAAATCTTCGACAAGCCTGGCTTGTGCCTGCGATTGGGTATCCCACGGAACTTTGTTGCGCCGGTTGACCCACGTAGAGCGCGGGCGTATCATCCCTCCAACCTGAGGCAACCCAGGCACGAATTTCCCCTTGGGTAATCTCAGCGGGCCGACGAACCAAACGGCCCGAACCGATCAGATAGAGAGAAGAATCATGCGTGCTGCCGATGCCATCGTTCGCGCCCTGGAAAAAGAGGGAGTGGAGTACATCGCCGGGTTCCAGGGCGGCGGCCTCAACCCCCTTTGGACCGGCCTCAGAAACTCAGAAACCATCAAGGTTTTCGCCGCTAGGAATGAAAGACTGGGCGTGGAGATCGCCGACGGTTACGCCCGCGCTACCGGCAAGGTTGGCGTGGCGATGACCGGCACCGGCCCAGGCGCCACCAACACTCTGACCGGCATCGCCGGCGCATTTGCCGACAACATACCGGTCCTCCTATTGATGGGTCAGGTCCCGCTGGCCCAACTGGGCAAAGAGGTGCAGCAAGAGGTCTCCGCCGACATCTTTGACACCCTGGTCAAGTGGCGGGGCACCATGGCCAAGCCGGAAGACATACCGTCCATCATGCGGCGCGCCTTCACTGCCTTGCGCTCGGGCTCGCCCGGGCCGGTCGTGTTGGAGATGCCTCAGGATGTCCTGATGACTGAAGTGCCTGACGGTTCACTGGAATACGAACCTGTCGGATTCGGACGGAAGTCCGCTCCCAACCCTGATGAAGTAGCCCAGGCTGTCGATCTGCTGGTCAACGCCAAGATGCCGGTCTTGAACCTGGGCGGCGGAGTTTTATCCGCCGAGGCCTGGGACGAGGCTAAAGAACTGGCTGAATTGCTGTCGATGCCGGTGGCTACCACTTTGGTTGCCAAGGGCGTCTTTCCCGAGAATCATCCTCTCTCCATGGGCATGGGTTGCTACCCCCGCAGCCGATACGCCAGCGGGGCCGCGATTCACATGAACCGGAAGGCCGACGTGGTACTGGCAGTGGGCAACTCCTACCGGCTGCCCAACGGAACCGATGGACGCCCCATACCAGAGGGCGTGAGCCTGATTCATGTGAATGCCGACGAGCATGACCTGAACAAGCAGTACCAAGCCGATGTGCCCATCCTGGCTGACGCCAAGCTGGCGCTGAGCGCGATTCTGGAGGCGGTGAAAGAGCGAGTCGGACCGGGCAAAGGTGACCTTAAAGAGGAAGTGGTGGCCGAGATCAAGCAGGCCAAGGACAAGCAAGCCGGCGAATGGGCCGATGTCGTCAACGACACGTCGTCGCCCACCAACGGCTACCGTGTGGTCCATGAACTGGCCAAACTCATCGACCCCGACAAGACCATCGCCCTCCACGACGCCGGTGGCAGCCGCGGCTACATGTCGCCCTTCTGGGAGGCCACAAAGCCCCGCAGCTACCTGGGCATGGGCGGAATGGCCGCCATGGGCTGGTCACTGGGCGGAGCCATCGGCGCCAAGCTGGGCCGACCCGACGATTTGGTGGTTCACCTGCTGGGTGACGCTTCCTTTGGAATGGTTGGAATGGAGCTGGAAACCGCCGTGCGAATGGGCATATCCACGCTCACGATAGTCGTAAACAACGAAGGCACGGGCGGAGGCCTGATGGGCATGGACAGCCCCAGTGGTCCGCCGCCGGATATGGCCAAGCTCACTGGTGATTGGAGCCTGGTGGCCAAGGGCCTAGGCGCCTACTCAGAACGGGTGGAAGACCCGGCTGAGGTTGGTCCGGCCCTGCAACGGGCCATCACCGCCACCGAGAACGGCCAGGCCGCATTGGTGGAGATCATGATCAAGCCCATGGCCACGCCCAACACCCCCGATGATTGGTCGATTTAAAGCTATCAGCTATCAGTAGTCAGCGTTCAGCTCCTGGAATATGACGGCTGATAGCTTGTTTGGAGATTCGATGAAAAGCGTTGAGATTGACCGGAGCAAGCGTCTGAAGGACGACCCGGGTAAGGGCCACAACCGGTGGCACCCTGATATCACGCCGATATTAGAAGTTGATACTGACGAAGAAGTGTCGCTGGAGACCAGGGACGCATCCGACGGTCAGATGAACGCCAACGTGACGGTCGACGACTTCGACGGGTTCGCCGGGAAGGTGGGACACCCGCTGACCGGTCCGGTTTACATAAAAGGGGCCGAACCAGGCGACCTATTAGAGATTGAGTACGTCGACATCATCCCCCAGTCCTACGGTTGGACCCGCAACCGGCCCGGCGCTGGGTTCCTGCGCGACCTGTTTCCAGACCCCTTCGTGGCGCACTGGGAGATGAAGGACGGTTGGGCGATATCCAAGGAGCTGCCAGGCGTGAGGATACCCAATGGCTCTTTCATGGGAACCGCCGGGATCGCGCCGTCTAGAGCCCAATTAGAGAAGTGGACCGAGCGCGAGGCCGACCTGGTCCGACGCGGTGGAATCGCCTTTCCCCCTGATGCGGAAGACGCGGTCCCCGAAGGCGCCATCGCCACCGAAGGACTCCGCACCATCCCGCCCCGGGAGAACTGCGGCAACGTGGACGCAAAGCAACTGACCAAGGGATCCCGGTTACTGATACCAGTGAACGTGCCGGGCGCGCTCTATTCCGCCGGCGACGGTCATTTTGCCCAAGGGGACTCGGAATGTTGCATCACGGCCATCGAGATGGGGGCCACGGCGGTGGTCAAATTCCATCTACAGAAGGGAGAGGCAGCACGGAATAACATAATCTTTCCTCGGTTCGCCCACCCTGGTTATTTCATCGCGCCGGAATGGGCGGCGCCCCGGAACTTCATCGCTACCATGGGGATGCCGATCCGGGAGGACGGCACCCAGGAGGGCGAGGATCTCACGCTGGCGGCCCGGAACGCTTTGGTCCAGATGATCGATCTGCTCCAAGAACGCGGTTGGACCAAGGAACAGGCGTACGTCATCTGCAGCGTGGCGGTAGACCTCAAGATCAGCAACGTCGTGGACTTGCCCAATGTGACGGTATCGGCGTTTTTGCCCGAGGATATCTTCCAAGGATAGGGACAGAGCCGGTTTGTGGGCCGATTCGGGGCTAAGACGGTCTCTGGGGCAGGTGGATACAGAAAAACAGTCTTAAACGGGCCGAGACGACACCGTATCTTCTGCGTTGATCTGGCGATGAGAGGGAGGCCTGTAAGGAAGACAAAAGAAAGGGCCCCGCGGATCACTGCGGGGCCCTTTCAACAATCGCTTCGCTTCCAGGTACGTAAGGAGATAAGGGGTTAGCTGATTCGCTTGACCTCTAGAGTCTCGCCAGGGGCCAAGGCAACTCGGCGTACATTTATACCCAATTTAAGCAGCCAGTAGCCGAGAGTGGCTTTGCTGACGCCCAGTTCCTCGGCAGTGGCCGAAAGACCGACCTCGTTCACCTTCTCGGGCAACAGGCGCTCAAGGGGCCGTGAAAATTCTTTCTCTACGCGCTGCATCAGTTTCGTCTTTCTAGCCATGGTTCCCTCCGTATCATCCTTCATTAGTGCTGGTTTATACTGCTACCCGAGCCTTCGGGCTAACATTAGGATAACAGTGCCTTTGATTAATGTCAATTGTTTTTAAGGTTTAATTTAAATTAATTTAAGAAAAGAGTAGAACATAATTATTGGCGGCACACGCATAAGTTTAGCAGCCTCCGGCCCGATAATGGGTCTTTCGAAAGGCTTTTAAAGACATGTTAGGCATAGAAAACTGGTTCTTGGAGATAATCACCAACGTCTACGACGCCATGGGATGGCCCGGGGTAGTCTTTCTGATGGGCGTGGAAAGCGCCGCCATCCCATTTCCCAGTGAACTGATCATGCCCTTAGCTGGGTGGCTATTGATCGAGGCCAAGGGTGACTCGGCCTGGATGGTTTTGCTTGCTGGCTTCTATGGGGCCCTGGGAAATCTGTTGGGGTCATGGGTGGCATATTGGATCAGCTACAAGGCTGGACGTACCTTATTAGAGAAGTACGGACGATATGTGTTGATAACCCAACACGAGGTGGACCGGGCCGAAGAATGGTTCCGGAAATACGGCGAGCTGGCTGTCTTTGCGTCACGCATGCTGCCGGTGGTCCGGACCTTTATCAGTGTGCCGGCCGGGATCGCCAGAATGAACTTCTGGAAGTTCAGCTTCTACACCTTCGTCGGGTCCTACCCCTGGAGCCTGGGGCTGGCCTACGGCGGCTTCAAGCTTGGGGAGAACTGGGAGGACATGCGGCAGGTTATGCGTCCTTTTGATTTCCCCATTGCAGGCATAATAGCTGTGGCCATGGCCTGGTTCATCTACCACCGAATCAAGACCATCCGGAACGAAAACCGGGCTTAGGCCAGTTTCTGGGGCTGGCAAGAGGGCTGCCGAAAGAGCCATTAGGCAAGAGAATCGTTGACACGTTCATATCCGGCCCATAAGCTGGATGGTGCTTTCAAGAGAAGTTCTCATTAAAAAGGCGGCATAATATGGAGGCTCCCACGCTTCGGGACGTTTACCGTGCGAAGAAAACCATCGCCCCGCATATAGCCCGTACACCGTTACACTATTCCTCAGGACTAAGTGAATACCTGGAAGCAGAAATTTACTTGAAGCATGAAGAGTATCTGCCTCTGGGCGCCTTCAAGGGACGGGGCGGCATCAACCTGCTCTCCAGCCTTACGGAAGAAGAGAAAAAACTTGGGGTGATTACCGCGTCCTCCGGCAACCATGGCCAATCGATAGCCAGCGCCTGCAAGCTGTTTGGCGTGAAGGCCATGGTTGGACTGCCAGAGGACGCCAACCCCAACAAGGTGGCGGCCATGAGAGCCCTGGGGGCAGAGATTATCTTTCACGGACCTGACTTCGATTCGGCCCGGCTCCACTGTGAAAGCCTGGCCAAAGAGGAAGGATACCTGTACGTGCACCCGGTGAACGACCCGTTCATCATTGCCGGCGCGGGTACCCAGGCCCTCGAGACCCTTGAAGACCTGCCTGACGTCGAGGTGTTTATGCTTCCGATGGGAGGCGGATCCGGGGTGTCCGGAGCCATCATCGTCGCCAAGGGAATCGACCCTTCCATAGAGGTGCTGGCGGTACAGTCGGAACAAGCGCCGGCCGGCTACTTGTCTTGGAAGCAAGGGGAGATCGTCGAATCGGATATGAATACCGTCGCCGAGGGAATCGCCACCAGGTCCGGCTACGCATTGCCCCAAGAGATCATGAGCGGGCTGCTGGACGACTTTCTGCTGGTGAGCGACGACGATATCCACCGCGCCATTGGCCTCCTGGTTGACAAGGCCCACACCCTGGCGGAAGGCGCAGGGGCCACTGCTTTGGCGGGCGCCGTTAGACACCCGGAAAAGGTAAAGGGCAAAAAGGTAGCAATAAC
>VFHF01000275.1 GCA_009392095.1 SAR202 cluster bacterium | reverse complement strand
TGTTTCTGCCTTGAAAATGGCTTGTAAACATCCTTCGATGGGCTCAGAACGAGCGGTGAAGATGTCGCTTCCAACACCCTCCATTCTTGGAAGTAGCTCTAGGGCTGATGTACAATATTGGCAGTCGCCGGGCGTCTCATGTCAATCGAGGCGTCCTTATTTATTCAGCCAGTATTTCAGCTATTCGACATGTACCACCAACCGATAACTACGTCCAATACGGTTTCCCGCCTGCAGGGTATGCACGACCTACCTGAGGACGCCTGGCGCCGAAGGCTGCACCTACAAGAACGGCTATTTAAACTTCTAGGCGGCTATAGTTACCGGCAGTTGGAAACCCCAGTGCTGGAGCCCACCGAACTGTTCCTGCGAAAGTCGGGCGGCGAGTTGGCGTCCCAGCTATACAGTTTCACCGATGCAGGGAGTAACTCAGTCAGCCTGCGCCCTGAATTCACTTCGCCGATCATGCGGCACTACTTGGAGAACGAGGCCGACATCAGCCTTCCAGCGCGGTGGCAATATTGCGGTCCGGTTTTCCGGTTCGACGAATCCCATCCGGAGGCCAGCGGCCAGTTCACCCAGGTGGGCGGCGAATTGATCGGATCTTTGGATATTTCCGCTGACGTGGAACTTCTGAATCTTGCCTTGGCAGTGCCGAGTCAACTCGGACTAACCGGCTGGAGTCTTCAACTTGCAGACTTGGATATCCTTGATAGTTTGCTGGACCCGGTGGGCGTTTCTGAACGGGCCCGGTCCTTCATCATCCAGAGCATGCCTCGCCTTCGGGAAGGCCGATCCGCGGTGCCCGATTTCCTGGAAGAAGGGCGATACCTACACTTGGTCGGCGGCTCGAATGGATCAGTAGACCCGGAAGACGCAGCGCTACGGCAGGCGGTTCAGGGGCTGGACGACACTCAGGCGCGGTCCGTGCTGCTCGGCCTGCTGCGGTGGAACTCAGCCGACCAACTCGGCCAGCGCACCCCGGAGGATGTCGTTGAACGTTTACTCCACAAGATTCGCGGGACCGACGATGAAGACACGCTCCGACATGGTCTAGAGCTGGCCAGTGACCTGGCGGTGATCAAGGGTGAGCCCCACCAGGCGCTCCAATCGGTCAAGGCGACCCTGGCTTCGGCCGGGGCCAACAAAGACGCCGCTGACCGCCTTGCAGAGGTCCTCGGCCAAGTGTCCGACGGGCCGGACAGCAAGGGTCAAATCATGTTGGACTTCGGCCTGGTCCGCGGGCTGGCCTATTACAATGGCGTCATCTTCGAAGTCAACCACTCAGATTGGCCTGGAGCCCTGGGAGGCGGAGGGCGTTACGACACACTATCCCGGGCATTGGGCGGCAGCGAACCGGTCCCGGCGCTGGGGTTCGCCTATAACCTGGATGCTCTGATAGCCATCGGGGCGAAATAGTTAAAACTTTGACTAATCAGAACAGAAATAACGGGCACGGACAATTGCGCATAGCTTTACCCAGCGACGGCGAGTTGTACGATTCAACCATCGCTTTCATGAGGGCCTGCGGACTAACCGTTTCCAGACCAAACTCCCGGCGTTATACCGGCACGGTCCCTACCATACCAGGGGTGGAGGTGCTGTTCCAACGGACGGCCGATGTCACCCAGAAAGTGGAAGAGGGCAGCGCCGAACTGGGCGTGACCGGATTGGATCGGGTATTCGAATACCGCAACGATGAAGCGCGGGCAGCGGTGCTGATCGAAGACCTGGAATACGGCCGCTGCGAGTTCGTCATGGCGGTGCCGGATTCCTGGATGGACGTTACCTCCCTGTCCGACTTGGCCGATCTGGCCTTGGAATTCCGGCAAGAAGGAAAGCAGCTACGCATTGCCACCAAATACCCCCGGCTACTTCGCGGATATCTATACGAACGGGGCATCAACTACTTCACGTTGGTCCCGGCCAGCGGCGCCATGGAAGCGGCCCCGGCAGCCGGCTACGCCGACCTCATCGCCGACCTCACAGCCAGCGGGGTCACGCTCCGTGAGAACCAACTTAAACAATTGGATGAGGGCACTATCCTAGCCTCTCAGGCGTGCCTCATTGCCAATCCGGTTCTGCTATCGGTTTCTAGAGAGGCTCTGGCCTTGGCCAGGTCCATCGTCGAGTTGATGGAAGGCCACCTAAGGGCCGAGCCCTACTATCGCCTCACTGCCAACGTGCGGGCAGCTTCGGCTGAGGAGGTCAGCTCCACAGTGTTGGCCCGCCCTGACTTGGCTGGACTGCGCGGGCCCACGGTTGCCAGGGTCTACAACATCGAGGAGCAGGACTGGTTTAACGTGAGCCTTCTGATCAAAAAAGGCCAACTGCTGGAAGCCGTTGACCACCTGAGGAACTGCGGCGCCATCGATGTGGCCGCATCCCAGTTAAGCTATCTCTTCGACGGCCACTCCGAGGCCTATGAAAACCTGTTTGGCCGAAATGCCAAAGGGTAAGGACCTGTCAGGTCTCTTGCGGGTTTATAGATAATGCCAAACCTACCGATGCACATATATCTGGCCGACCAGGTCACGCAGCAGTTGGACCGCGGCTACATATTTGACCATCTGGGCAGCTATTACCTGGGTTCCACCGCCCCGGACATCCGTGCGATGACCAGGTGGCCCAGGGAGCAGACGCATTTCGCGCCTCTCTCGGTGGAAGAGGTTGGTACTGGAGCCAGGACCATGTTCCGGATGCATCCGGAACTTCGAGCGGATATGACGCCGGCGTCCAGGGCATTCTTGGCCGGTTACGTTGCCCATCTGGCGGCGGACGAAGTCTGGATCACAAGCGTGTTCCGGCCTCACTTCGATACCGCGGAAGAGAGCAGGCTGACCGACGACGAGGTCGAGGCAAACATCTGGGACCGGGCGATGCAGTTAGACTTTGACCGGCAGGCCTTGCTTCAGATAAACGGAGATACCCTTCCTGAAAAGTGGCTGGGTTGCTCAGACCACAACGTGTCCATACCCTTCTTTGAAGACGGGCTGCTCACCGAGTGGAAGGACCGCGTAGGGCGGTTCCAGGTCTGGGAATTCACCTGGGACCGGTTGAAAGGGGCACTGAACCGGCTGTATCGTGATGATGAAGATGTGCAGCGGACCGTGGGGAAGTTCCTCGAAGGGATGCCCCGCAGTCTGGAACAGGTCTACGAGAAAGTATCCGAGGGTGATGTATCGGCCTACCAAGAGCGAGCCCTGGCCGCGACTATCGCCCAGGTCCGGGAATTCGTTCCGGACTAAACAAGCTCTGAAAAGAATGGAGAAACCAGTTGGCCCTTAATGTGATCAAAGGAATCCAGAACGCCGAGAACGTTCTGGTCAGAATCGACCCCCTGGATCTGGACTCACTGCCCGATTCGGTATTGGCCCGCACCCAAGAGGCCTTCGGAGAGGGAGTGACGCCCTTGCACTCGATACATCAGATACTGGACGACGTGCGCCAAGATGGCGACGCTGCTGTCCGTCGCTACGCCAAATTGCTGGACGGTTCGGACCTGGAAGATTTCCGAGTGACTGAAGAGCAGATGGCCCAGGCCCGAAACTCCGTGAGCAAAGAACTGCGAGAATCCTTGGAATTGGCCGCCCAGAGGGTGCGCGATTTCCACGAAGCAACGATGCCCAGCGACTGGGTAGACCGCGAGAAGGGTTTGGGCGAGTTGGTTCGGCCTTTGGATCGGGTTGGCTTGTACGCCCCGGGTGGCAGCGCCGCCTACCCCTCGACTGTCTTGATGACGGCTGTTCCGGCCCGCGTGGCCGGCGTCCGTGAGGTAATTCTCTGCACGCCGCCGCAACGAGGAGAAGTCCTGAACCCGGCGGTCATAGTCGCCGCAGAGATCGCAGGCGTGGACGCCCTCTACCAGGTGGGTGGGGTCCCGGCCGTCGCGGCCATGGCCTACGGCACAGCCTCCGTGCCCAAGGTCGACAAGATCTGCGGTCCCGGCAACATCTTTGTTTCCTACGCCAAGAAATTGGTCCAAGGCTCGGTCGACATCGACGGGGTCTTCGGCCCTACCGAGACCATCGTTCTGGCCGACAAGACCGCCAACGCCAGTTTCTGCGCCGCCGACCTCATCGCCCAGGCCGAGCACGACCCGCTGGCCACCGCAATTTTGATCACCAACAGCCAGGAATTGGTCGACCAAGTCGGGTCCGAAGTCACTCGGATGATCGCAGAACAACCCCGGGCCGAAGTAGCCCAGGCCGCGCTGGACCGTCAAGGACGGGTTGTATTGGTCGATTCCCTGGAAGAAGCCGTGGACCTGGTAAACCGGATAGCTCCGGAGCACCTCTGCCTGCTCTTGGACGACCCTTGGTCTTGGGTCGACAAGATCAAGCACGCAGGCGGACTTTTCCTGGGTGAGTACTCGCCCGAGGTCATGGGCGACTACATCGCCGGACCCAGCCACGTCATGCCCACCGGGGGCACGGCCAGGTTCGGTTCCGCCTTAAGCGTCCACCATTTCCTGCGCACCATGCCGGTGGTGGGGCTAAGTCCTTCTGAGTTCCAGAAACTGGGCAAAGCGGCGGTACACATCGCCGATGCCGAGGGGTTATCGGGGCACGCCAGCGCGGTCCAGATCAGGCTTGATTCACTGGGCAAAGGCGTCTGATATGACTCAAAAAAATATGCCTTCAATGCTGCCCCACATCCAGGCCCTGGAGACTTACGAGGGCGTTGACCCTATGGAGGTCATGGCCGAACGGGCCGGGATTCCCCCGGAGAAGATCATCCGCCTGAACGGCAATGAGAACCCCTATGGGCCTTCACCCAAAGTTGCCGCAGCCCTGGGCGACTATCAAAACTACAACTACTATCCCGATCCCGGACAGCGCAACCTGCGCCGGGTTTTGTCGGGCTACCTGGGCGTTGAGCAGGAACACATCGTGGCGGGCAACGGCAGCGACGAGATGATCGACCTACTGCTGCGTATGTACGTGGGCATCGGCGACAACGTGATCATCCCATCGCCGACATTCGGCATGTATTCATTCTCGGCGGGAATCTGCGGCGGAGAGGCGATATCGGTCGAGCGCGGCGAAAACTTCGAGATCGACTTGGAAGCCATGAAGTCGGCCATCAACAACAAGAGCAAGATTATCTTCTTGACCTCACCCAATAATCCCACCGGGAACATCGTCCCGGAGGCCCAGACACGGGCTATGCTGGACACCGGGCTTCTAGTGGTAATGGACGAGGCTTACTTCGAGTTCTGTGGCGAAACGGCCATTCCACTGTTGTCCGAGTACCCGAACCTGGTGGTGCTGCGCACCTTCAGTAAGTGGGCCGGACTAGCGGGGCTGCGCATCGGCGTGGGCGCCATGGACCCGGACCTAGCCGCAACCATGATGGCCATGAAGCCGCCCTACAACGTCAACCTGGCGGCTGAGGTGGCGCTGACCACTTCTCTGGAAGACACCCCAGGGTTGTTGGAGCGAGTGAAACAGATCGTGACCGAACGCGACCGGATGATGGATCAACTAAAGCAGGTGCCCAACCTGACACCCTGGCCTTCCCAAGCCAATTTCATCCTGTGCCAGGTACCCGACGGAAGGGGCAAAGAGATATTCGAGGGCCTGTGCAGCCGGGGGATATTCCTGCGTTACTGGAGTAGCGGCCGGTTGAAGAATTTCATCAGGACCAGCATCGGTCTGCCCCATGAAACCGACGCGGTCGTCGAGGCTTTGAGAGAACTGTGTGCCTAATAGGCGTAATTTTAATGTGTGATTCAACTGTGAGGAAGATGTGATGCCGTCGAAAAAACCGGCAACCACCAGAATCAGAACTGCGACCATCGAGCGCAAGACTGGCGAGACAGAGATCGCTCTGACACTGGACCTGGACGGGACCGGTGTGTATGACGTAGACACTGGCAATGGGTTCCTGGACCACATGGTCTCTCAGATTTCCCGGCACGGCCTGATCGACATAAACCTGAAAGCCAAGGGAGACGTCCACGTCGGCTGGCACCACTTGGTGGAGGACGTGGCAATCACCCTGGGACGGGCCTTCAATGAGGCCCTGGGCGACGCTAGGGGTATCCGCCGTATGGGTCACGCCATCGTCCCCCTGGATGAAACACTGGCTATGGTCTCTTTGGACTGCAGCGGCCGTGGTTACGCGGTCATAGTGACGACCCTGGACGACACCATGGTGGAGACCCTGCCCGGCGCGTTGATCAAACACTTCTTCGAATCATTCGCTCTGGAAGGGAAGATAAACCTCCACGCCCAGATCATGACCGGGGTCAGCCCTCACCACAAGGCCGAAGCCCTCTGTAAGGCTCTGGCCCGATCGCTCCGTGACGCCCTGGAGGCGGACCCCCGCGCGCCGTCGTCCATCCCCAGCACCAAGGGCACGCTTAACGGGTAGAATCGTCCCTTGAGAAGGGTAGTTCCGTTTTCTTGGCTGATTCCATTATTGACCAGGGAGGATTCGATATGCCTAAAACAGAGCGAGAGTTTCACCATCACGACGAAGTCGAATGGACACCGGTGGCCGCAGACTCCGGGGCGGCCGGCGAAGGGATGACAGAGAAGATCCTGAATTTTGACCCCGAAGCGGGCGTCTCCACTCGGATGTTGAGATTTGCGCCAGGCGTGGACACCGACCAGGTAATTACCCACGACTTCTGGGAAGAAGTCTACATAATAGACGGAGAAATGCACGACAAGACAGTTAACCAGACATTCACCGCCGGGATGTCAGCCTGCCGACCGCCGGGTATGCCCCACGGACCGTATGCGTCCACCATTGGGTGCACCACATTTGAGGTCCGGTACTACCGAAAATAGCTAACGTCCGGCTGCTACTATATACCGCCGTGTAGGCCACCGAAGTCTGTCTCACACTTGAAAATTGACAATATTACAGGGTACACGTCCGATGCCGCAATCGGGCGTCGGCTGCCGATTTGGGCAGCGTCGGATTTGTGGGATGCCGGGAATTTTCCCCACTCTTGAGAATGAAGTAACGCCAGACTTTGCCTACAAATCGGAAATCACGGTCAATGCATCACCACAGGCGATATTTGATATCGTCAGGACGACGTGTACGCAATTACTCCGATTAGGTTCACGCTAGAGAGGTCGCTCGTTCGTACATTCTGATGAAAATGGACGGTCTGGTGCTAGCGCGCGTCGTTCGGGACGACGAGGTCGAAGGTTCAAATCCTTTCACCCCGAC
>VFHF01000274.1 GCA_009392095.1 SAR202 cluster bacterium | reverse complement strand
GGCCCTTCTCTTTTTACCAGGGTGACCCGTGCAGAGCCGTTGCCCCCACCCTAACCCTCCCCCGTGCGCGGGAGTAGGGGACAACAGGCCGCCTACTTCAGGGAATACGCCTCGTCAAGGATATCCACCACGTGGCGGGCACGGCCGCGTATACCGCGGGACTTGAATCCCATTTCCACTTGCAGCATGCAGCCCGGATTGGCGGTGATCACTTCATGGGTGTCGGTGGCGGCTATGCTGTCCATCTTGCGGTTGAGCAGCCTCTTGGAAAGGGCGGGCTGGACCGAGGAATAGATCCCGGCGCCGCCACAACACAGGCTGGAATTCTCCATCTCCACAAGTTCCAGACCGGGAATAGAGTTCAGAATGGTGCGGGGCGCGGCGGTGATGCGCTGGGCGTGGGCCAAGTGGCAAGGGTCTTGGAAGGTGACGCGTCGGTTAACTGTGGCGGTGGGAGCTTGGAACGGCAGCCCGACCAAGAATTCGGTCACGTCCTCGGTCATATCGCTGAACAGAGTGGCTTTGGTGCGGTATTCCGGGTCGTCATTCAGTAATTCGGCATACTCTTTCATGCTGGAGCCGCAGCCGGCGGACGAGGTGATGATCCGCTCCACCCCGGCAGCCATCAGGGAGTCGATGTTGGTCCGGGCCATGGCACGGGAGTTTTCGAGGTCTCCGGCGTGGGTGTTCAATGCCCCACAGCATCCCTGACCCAGAGGTACCATCACATCGCAGCCGTTGCGGGTTAGGACACGCACGGTGGCCTCCATGGTCGGCCCCTGCATCAGAGGCATCACGCAGCCGGACAGCAGCGCTACCGTGGTCTTCTTCTCGCCTTGGGCTGGGTAGACCGTGTCCGATGGCCCGAAGAACTTTTTGCTCAAGGGTGGCAACTGGGACTCCAACTTGCCTATATCACCGGGCAGCAGGTAGAGCAGATGGGATAGCCGCACCAGCTTCTGGATGCCCAAACGCTGGTACAGCCGGATCAGGTTCGCTCCCATCTTTAGTTTTTTTGGGTTCGGCAAGGCAGAGTTCAAGAAGAAGCGGCTGAATCGCTTCAATTCTTTGGATTGGAGACCGGCAGCCCGGACCTGGGACCGGGTGCGTTCCATGATACGGCCGTAGGGAACGCCTGATGGGCAAACCGCTTCGCAGGCACGGCACTGGAGGCACGCCTCCCAGTGTGAGACGATCCTCGGGGTGATTTCGACCCGGCCCTCGTTGACGGCCTTCATCAGCGCCAGCCGGCCCCTGGGCGATTCCATCTCCAGCGCTGTCTCCACGTAGGTCGGGCAGGAGCTTAGGCATAACCCGCAGTGGACGCAACGGTAGAGGTCGGACTCGGCCGGGGCGTCGGGCCCGGTAAAGCCCGGGATTCTGATGATGGGTTGGACCACTAGATACCTCCCAGGAATCGGCCTGGGTTAAGGATCCCACTGGGATCGAACCGGTCTTTGATCCCTCGCATGACGGCGAGACTATCAGGCGAGTCCCCCCAAATGTCGATCTGTCTCTTTACCGGGAGGGGACATTGCTCTACGACAGCCGAACCGCCGTATCGGTGGGCGACCTGCCGGACCTGATTGACCGCGTCCAGGATAGGCTGGGTTGTGTCAGCGCCGGAAGCCGAGATGGCTATAGGCATTGGCCAAAACAACCGCATGCTCCCAAACCCAGGGTCTACGATCTGTTCCGGCTTTTCACCGGAGAAAATTATCTCCCCACACTCGGCGGAGGTCCGGGCAGCCGATTTGGGTTGAACGGAAATCTTTATGACCAGGTCGGCGCTAGGACTGATCTCGATCGGAACGTCGGTGATCCAGCGCAGCAACCCTCTAGCTGCGGGGCCTTCGATCCGCTGCACTGCTTTGGCCCCCTCCGCCAATAGCAACGCCGCCGCTTCCTCCAATCTGCGCCCGGTGGCCTTGGCCCGGCCGGCGAAGAAAGCGAATGTCAGGGCGGTCTCCTCTTCCCCCAGTCCCAGGTCCTGAGAAGCGGCTTGGACCGAGTCCTGCAGATGCCGCGAGACAACGGACGTGACGCTGTGGCAGCCCATCGGAGCCGCCGGCGATTGGATCAACTTACGGCCCGCCGCGATGGAATCGGCCAGTGATGGGAATGACGCCAACAAAGCCCCAGAGTGGGCGTCGATGGGCAAGAGCTTGAATGAGGCCTCTACGATGACTCCCAAGGTTCCCAGGGAGCCGGTGTACAGCTTGTTCAGGTCGTACCCGGTTACGTTCTTAACCACTTTGCCGCCGGCCTTGGTGGCCACGCCCTGAGTATTCAGGACACCGATGCCGATGAGCCATTCCCTGGGCAGACCAAAGGCGTAGGCCAGGGGCCCGCCAGCCCCCACAGATAGGATGCCGCCCACGGTGGAACGTTCGTACAGGGCCGCTTCCAAAGGAACGAACTCGCCGCCGGGCGCCAGTTGTTCCTGCAGAGACGCCAAGGTTACTCCAGACTCGACTGTGGCAGTCATATCCGCGGGCTGGTAGTCCAATACCCGGTCCAGGGCCCCCAGGTCCAGGACAACATCGGCTTTACGGGGAACGTTGCCCAGTCCGATCCGAGTGCCGCCGCCTCTGGGCAGAATGCTGACCATCTCTGACGAAGCCCAACTGAGCACTTCGGATACTTGGATCCGGTTCACTGGGCGCACCACGGCCTGTGGCGTCAGCCCATCGATCTCATGGCCGTCGCCAGAGGAAACTAGATTGCCGCCTAAAAGCCTAGCAAGCTGGTCACTGAGGGATGGCTCCAACAAAAACTCCTACTCGAATCAGGCGGCGTTGGTTCTGCTTGAACAGTACGGTACCAAATGGACCGGCTTTGCCGGCTAAATGGTCATGCCGGGGGCGGCTGTATGGGCGTGGGGCGTGTGTTTCTTCCCGTCAGGGAATATCTTGCCTGGGTTCAGGCTATTTGCGGGAGCGAATGCGTCGCGGACCAATACCATGGCCGCCATATCGTCAGTGGAGAAAACCAGGGGCATCTGCTCTTTCTTCTCTAGGCCGACGCCGTGCTCGCCGGTCAGCGTTCCACCGGCGTCCACGCATACCTGCAGCACCGCGGTCCCGGCTTCAACAATCTTGTCCAAGGCGCCGGGCTTGCGCTCATCGAATAGCAAACATGGATGGAGGTTTCCGTCTCCGGCGTGAAACACGTTGGCTATCGGTATATCGTACTTCACGCTGATGTCGGCGACGGCTGCCAGCACCGGGGCCAACTGGGTCCTGGGCACGACGCCATCAACCAGGAAGTAGTTGGGGGCGATACTGCCTAACGCGCCTAACGCGCCTTTGCGTCCCACCCAGAGTTGCTCTCGCTCCTCGGCGGCTTCGGCGGCCCGCACCTGGGTGGCGCCGGTGTCCCACAGGGCGGCCTCGACTTCCTCGCCGATCTCGTCCACCTCGTCTTGCAAGCCTTCAAGTTCGATCAGCAGCACGGCCCCGGCATCGTCGGGATAACCGGCGTCACTGACCTTCTGCACGGCCTGGATAGTCAGGGCGTCGATCATCTCTAGCGCAGCGGGTACTATGCCCTGCTCGATCACTGCTGAGACTGCGGTGCAGGCCGACTCCACGTCGGGGAAAATTCCCAGGAACGTCCGCACGGCTTCGGGCACCGGCAAGAGACGTACCGCAATCTTGGTGGCGATGCCGAAGGTGCCCTCTGAGCCGGTAAATACGCCACGAAGGTCGTACCCAACCGTTTCACGGGCCAAGCTGCCCAGGTTGACTATCTGGCCGTCTTCAAGCACAACTTCCATGCCCAACACGTGGTTCGTGGTGGTGCCGTAGGCCAGGCAGTGGGGACCGCCGGCGTTCTCGGCTATGTTGCCGCCCAAGCTACAGGCCTTCTGGCTGGAGGGGTCGGGGGCGTAGCGCAGGCCGAACTTGCGGACATGGGTGTCCAGGTCCAGGTTGATTACACCCGGCTCCACCAACGCCAGACGGTTTTCGGTGTCCACTTCCAGGATGTGGTTCATGCGAGGGAAAGCAACCTGGATGCCGCCGGGAGCGGTGATCGCGCCGCCGCTGAGGCCTGTACCGGTGCCGCGTCCCACCACTGGGACGCCGGCGCGGCGGGACAGTTTGATGATCTGGCTTACCTCGTGAGCGCTGCTGGGAAATACCACGGCGTCGGGCATGCCCCGGTCAACCGAGCCGTCGTATTCAAAGACCAGCAGATCATCGGAGTGGTAGACCACGTTCCGCTCTCCTACGATAGCCTGGAGGCCCTTCAAAAACTGCTTGAAATCCATGCCTGGAACCCGCTAGTCAACGATTGCTTATTTTCTGCCGATTCTCTACCAATTTCACAGGGATGATAGAACAAAACCGAGCCCTTTGCCAGACTGGGACGCTCGTTTGAAGGGACTTCTGTTTATGGGTATACTGTGTCGGGATTCGCGCCGGGGCAGGATCAGTCTCGACGCATGGACCATGCAAGCATCCGGTTTAGGCTGTTCAGGAGGGACCACGTGGAGTTCAACATCGCTGTATTGGGTGGCGACGGTATCGGCCCAGAGGTAACAGACCAGGGCGTTCGCGCCTTGGAAGCGGTGGGCCGGGCCTTCGGACATAGTTTCAATCTTAACTACGGCGACATCGGCGGTATCTCCATCGACAAGCACGGAATTCCCCTGACTGACGAGACCAGAGCTCTTCTGGATTCCAACGACGCTGTGCTCTTCGGCGCGGTGGGCGGCCCCAAGTGGGACTCCCCCGATGCTAAGGTCAGGCCCGAGATGGGGCTCTTGGATATGCGGGCCCACATGGGCGTGTTCGCCAACATCAGGCCGGTCAAGGTCTATCCATGGCTTGCCGAGTCCAGCGTCCTCAAACCCGACATCATCAAAGGCGTGGACATGGTGGTGGTGCGCGAACTTACCGGCGGGTTGTATTACGCAGAGCCTAGGGGACGACGGGAAACGCCCAATGGCATCATTGCTGAAGACACCATGCGCTACACCGAAGGTGAGATTGAACGGGTAGTGCGAGTGGGCTTCGAACTGGCTAGGGGCCGACGCAAGAAGCTGACCTCGGTTGACAAGGCCAACGTCCTTGAATGCTCCCGTCTCTGGCGGGCGGTGGCGACTAGGCTGGGTGAAGAGTACCCAGACGTTGAGCTGGAACACGTGCTGGTGGACGCCTGCGCCATGCAGTTGATCCAAGCGCCGGCCAGTTACGATGTGATCGTGGCCGAGAACACCTTTGGCGATATCCTCAGCGACGAAGCATCGGTTTTGGCGGCCTCCATGGGCCTTTTGCCGTCGGCCAGTTTGGCGGGAGTGCCGGTTACTGGACAGCGTTCCGGCGGACTGTACGAGCCGATCCACGGCACCGCCCCCGACATCGCCGGCAAAGGCATCGCCAACCCCACCGGTTCGATCTTGAGCGTGGCTTTGCTGGTGCGCTACTCTCTTGGCCTGACAGAAGAAGGGGCCGCCATCGAACGGGCGGTGGACAAAGTGCTGGAGCAGAATGCGCGCACCGCGGACATCGTGACTGAAGGTACGGAGCGGGTTTCTACCGTTGAGATGGGAGACCTGATCGTTGCCGCTATCGAGAGTGGGAACTAGGCAGCCTGTAGACGAGGACTCATAGATGGGCGGAGAACTTACGATAGCCTTAGCGGTTTTTCTGGCCAGCGCCGTGCTGGTGATGTTTTGCGGCGCCAAGCTGGCGGTCTACGGCGACGCTTTGGCCTCACTGACCGGGCTGGGACGGTTGTTCGTGGGCAGCTTGCTAGTTGCCTTGGCCACGTCTTTGCCAGAGCTTTCTACCAACATCTCCGCCGTCAGATTGGATCCTCCCAATCCCGAGTTGGCCGTTGGCAATGTCTTCGGCGCCAATATGCTTAACATGTTCACCATGGCGGCCGTGGCACTCGCCTTCGGCGGCAAGCGGTTCCTGCAACAGGTTGCTCCCGAGCAGGGTTACCTGATCGTTGTCGCAGTGGTGATGACCGGGGCGGCGATCTTGTTTGGAGCCACGCAATGGGGCGCTAACGTGGGGCAGGTCGGGATATCCTCGATCATCCTGATAGTCCTCTTTGTGGCTGGCATGTGGTGGGTCTACGTTAACCGTCCGAAGGAAGAAGATGACGGCGAGGCGAAAGACGCCGGGATGAGCCTCCGCAAGGCCTGGCTCATGTTTGGCCTGGTCTCTTTGGGTGTGGTGGTCGCCGGGTTCTTCTTGGCTTGGAGCACCGACGAAATAGCCGGGATCACCGGCATCGCGTCCAGCACCCTGGGCATCCTCTTGGTGTCCTTGGTTACCACCATGCCCGAGGCGGCCTCAACCATTGCGGCCGCACGGATAGGTGCCGCGGACCTAGGTGTGGCCGGGCTCTATGGGAGCTGCGCATTCAACGTGACCATTCTGTTCTACGCCGATCCATTCTTCCGGGTCGGTGTGCTGGGTACCCAGACGGAGCCGGCGCACTTTGTGGCCGGCGGCGTGGCGGTTGGCCTGATGCTGGCCGGGTTGGTGTTGGTTTTGATGCGCGACCGGATCAAGTCGGGGGTTGCGGCGGCGGTTCTAGCCTTGATGGCAACTACTTACCTCGTTGGAGCAGTGGTCGTGGCGACCGTAGGTGGGACGGAAGACGATGACGGATCAGGTTCCAGTCCGCCGGTCAGGACATCCCAAAAGCTCGACGAATAATTTCCGTCAGGCCCTTTCGCGTTTCCCTGTCATCCAGAAACCCCGCCGCGAACTCCAGGGTTTCGCGGTAGCGCTCTAGGAAATCGGCGCTCACCTCGTTGGCTGACACTCTCTGCCGGTATAACTCAACCGATTCGCTCAGCCGTACCGCCAGCCATTCTGCTCCCTCTTCCTTGAAAAGTGCGCCTAGAAAACGCCCGTCATCTTCCAGTGAGATCGGCAGTAATGACGACCTTTCTTGGCGGTCTTTGTCGTAGGCGAGATAGGCTAACGATTCGGCCACCAAAACTGCCTCACCGCGCCGTTGGAATTCGGCCAACATACCGGCTGCTAGACTGGGGTCGGCTTTGACCAAGCGGTACATGATCCGCCAGGGTGGGGCGATCAAAGAATCGCTATTTCTCACAAGAGCCAACCCGGATTCCCTGTCGCTTTTAAAGATCGATGACGCTGCCACTGGTTGGGCCAGTATCATGCCCTCCAACGGAAATGGCGAGCCCATCAGCAACAGGGCCGTTTCCAGAGGGTCGTCTTCCGCACGCTCGGCCACCACTTGGAACATGGCTGCCAGGAAAGGCTCATCTACTTGGAAATTGCCGGACGGCTCTTCGACCAGCAGAGCGATACCGTCCCGGACTGATGACTGGTTGGCGGCGTCGGACTCGATCCCCAGCTTGGACAGCAGTTCCTCGGGGTTCAGGATGGTCCGGAGTTGGAAGGGGATCGGGACCATCAACCCCCGGACTGTCTCGTTGGACATGGCAAAGGTTACGTCCTTGGCGGCCTCCGGGTCTCTGTCCCTCAAAAGGTCAAAGAACAGCTTGATGTCTTCTTTTTGATCGAGTCCGGTGTCGGCGATGAAGCTCTCTAGTTCTGCTGCGCCGGCTGCAGGGTCAGACCTTCCGGCCCGCAACACCGAGTCAACCTTGGCGCCAAAAATCTTGAGGCGTTCTACGAAGCTGGCGGTTGCTTGTAGGGTTTTGCCTTCGGGTAGCGCCGTTCCGCTGGAGAAAAGTTCCACAAGGACCTGGTTATCGACGGCCGGAAGAAAGTTGACCAGGAACGGTTCCTCGACTAGCCGGCCCGCCAGTCGTTGGGCCTGTTGGGCTGGGGAGCCAGTGGCTGGGGCCGCTAGGAACTGCAAAGCCGAGTCGATCTGTTCCGCTCGGGGTATCGAAAAGACCGCAAGATGAGCTGGGTGGTCCCGGTAAAGTGTTACTTTGTCTCGAAGATACCGGCGCCAAAACTCAAAATCTTCATCGTTGTGCGGGTAACCGATCAGAAGATCGAACTGGTAGGCCAGGTCGAGCAGCCTTTCTTTCTCCTCGGTCTCGATAACCCTTTGCGCTGCTAAGAGGATGGCTTCCGCAGGCGTTGCCGGGTCCAGCGAGGGGTATTGCCTTAGGTCCAGGTGCTCGAAACCCAACCACTTCCCGGCCAGGGAGACATCGTCTTGGGACAAAGATTGAAACCAGCCCGCCGCGCCGTACCAATCGTCGAATCGGCCGGCCTGCAGGAAATCGGCCCAGTATTTCCGAAGGACCGGTGGCACCAGATTCAGGCTGCCAGCGGTGTTGTAGACCACATCCGCTTCCATGTTGTGGATTATGGGCTCCGGGTTGTCGCTGGAGACGTCGGGTAGGTTGCGCAGACGTTGACGGAGCAGCTCAAAATCGTCGGGCGGCTGAGTGATGAAGGTCAGGACGTCCTGGTGGTAGCTCTCCAGGGCGGGAGAGAGGGTCGAGCCGGACGGTATGGCCCAACTGAGATCCGGCCGTCCTGCCACCTTAAATCCACCCCAATAAGAGTGGCCGAGCTCATGGGCTACTCCGATGGGCGAGGCCTCTCCGACCCCGGCCCACTCCGTAAAACCGTAGCTGCCGAAAAACCCCGGCTCGCCCTCCATCTGCCGCAGGTCCAGGCTGCGCAGCAGCGCCTCTCCGGCCTTGGTGGGTTGGTAGAGGGCCACGATCGCGTCGATACGCTCTGTCACCCAGGGCGCCGTGTCTGGATGAGGAGTGGGCAAGACCAGCGGTGTCCATCGGGTAGCTGGAGGTATCGTGGGCGTGGTGCCTTGAATAACATCGTTCGGTGTGGCAATGGGTGATGGCGTGGCCGTTGCGTCGCTGCAGGCGGTGACCAACAGGATCAGAGCGGCAGCGGACATCCAGAACGAGAAACGGAGGTGGATCAGACTACCTCGAGAGGTTCCTCGGTTACGACGTCGTTGGTAATGTCAAAGATGCGTACGGAGGGGTCGTCCATGTCCATCAGGGACACCAACACGTAGCGGACATCGGGCCAAAGACCGGCTGTGCCGCCCGCGATGCGCACATCGGTGTCGGACGGGTAGGCTTCGCTCCCTGTGTGGGAGTGGTAGATGGCCAACAGTTCCCAGCCGTTCTCTCCGGCTTCTGTATCGATTTGGACCAGCTCTCCGGGGTCCATCACAAACCGGAACGGACTAGCTTCCACATTCGACATGCGGTAAACCTTCATGACCTTGCCGTCTGGTCCCGCCAGGATGCCGCAGCACTCGTTAGGTAGGTCGGCCTTGGCATGGGCTACCATTTCTTCAATGAATTCCTGTTTGATCTGAACCAATCGGTCAACTCCGGGAACAAATATCACCTAGCTTGCGTCAAGAGGGTATAGCGCCGCGCTCTTGTCTGAATATAGCAGAGGGACCCTAGGGTGAACAGCGGCATCAAAGATTACGTAAAGAGATACGGGAAAGCAGCGCATCAGGATTCACACAGGCCACTCCCCGGAAGGAAAATTCGGATGTTTTACCTCATAAGGATGCTCAAAATGCCAGGGAGACCTTACTCCGGAAAAGGATGCCTACGGCGCTTTCTTGAAATGTCTGCAATGCGGAAAATTAACCGAGGTTAACGAAGCCGGCGGACGCCGGTCAGTGTTGCACGGAGCGACATTCAATGAGGTCGCCATTCGGGCTCTGAGCGAAGGAGAAGTCAGGACAGTAGTAGCCGCTTAGCTGGCCGCCCATTCCGCGTATGCGTAAACCGCCGCTTCCTGGTCCGGGGTCTGGATAGACCCCGGCCGTAATTCCCGCACCTTCTTGATAGCATCGGTCGGTTCCTGTCCCCGGTGGATCAAGTAACAAGCTAAGACCGTGCCGGTCCGGCCGATCCCCGCGTAGCAACTGACCACCACCGGCCGGTCCGCCGCGGTCTGTTCGTCGATGAATCCGATCATTCGCAGTATCTGATCGGGCTCGGGGGGCGTGAAATCAGGGACAGGCTCAAACATATCCAACAGGTGTACGGCTGTGGTTGAGCGGGCTGAGATAGTCAACTCTTCCATCCGGATAACCGCGCGCACGCCTTGGTGGTATAGGAAAGATAGATCTTCAACACTGGTCGGTCCTTGTGAGCCGGCCAGTTCGTTTTCCAAGACCCAACCGAAGTTCATTACCTGCAAATTTTGCTCTCGCCCCTGTTAAGTTAGCTATTAACCCCAGCCTCGATTTTCCGCTGTACCTCTTGCTCAGTCAATGTATCCACTGAAACAACTTTGTCTCTAGAGCTGTATCCCCGGATTATCTCCAGCCGTGATTTGCTGACGCCCAAAGTCTTGGCGAGAATGGCAATCACTGCGGCGTTTGCCTGACCTTCTGTGGGTGCGGCTGTCACTCGAACCCGAAGGGCGCCATCCTGAAAGCCGTCCACCTGGTTGCGGGATGATTTAGGCTGCACCCGGATCTTGATCGTGCAACTCTCACCGGGGTTTGGGGGCATGGCGTAGGCACCTGTTGGGAGTGGTCACCGGGTGGTAGGCTGGGGCTGTCTGGTATATTAAGTGTCGAAGACACCCGTCCTGTAGGAGGCGTCCGGTGGAGTATACCAACATCAAACTGGAGAAAGAAAACCGGGTGGCAACCATCCGGTTGAACCGTCCCGACGCGCTCAATGCCCTGAACCCGGAGTTGATCACAGAACTCTCGGCGGCCATCGCCGAAGCCGGGGCCGATGAGTCCATAAAAGCGTTGGTGATCCGAGGCGAAGGACGGGCTTTCTGCGCTGGCGCAGACCTCACCTATTTTCAGACCACCTTCGCTGACCTTACTCTGCTGCCGCCGTACCTACAGCAGGTTACCGAAACACTCCGCCAGATCGAGAACTTGCCCTTCCCGGCAATTGCCGTCGTGCATGGATTCGCTTTGGCAGGTGGTCTTGAGCTGATGATGGCCTGCGACATGTCCCTGGTTGCCGAGGATGCCCGCATCGGTGACCAACACGTGAACTTCGGTCTGATGCCCGGTGGCGGCTCGACCCAACGGTTACCCCGCCGCGTGGGCCTGCAACGGGCGATGGAATTGCTCACAACGGGAAAGTGGATCTCCGGGGCCGAGGCCGTGGAATGGGGACTGGCCCTGCGCTCCGCCCCTGCTGACGGCTTGGACGATGAACTGGAAACGATCCTCGGCCCCCTGCGAACGAAGAGCCGTGAAGGCCTGGCGTTGATCAAGGCGGTGACGCTCCGTGGCATGGGAATGCCCATGGAAGACGGCGTGGCGCTGGAGGCCCTCGCTTTTGTCCAGTACATGACCACCTCGCCCCATCCAGCGGAAGGAATCCAGGCGTTTGTAGAGAAGCGTCAACCGGAATTTTAACCAAGATATAACCGCCCGGCCGGTCGGATAATGAGCCTGGCCAGTTCGACAGCCATCTGGCCTGATGCTATGATTCGATGTCGCCGCGGAGATTTTCCATTGTCACGGGCGACTATTTTCGCCGGTACGATTACGTTTTACCGGCGGGCTGAATCTGTCGGCAGTTGTTGGATACCCAGTTTGAAGATCAAGGACATCCTGACAAAAACGCGCCCGGTATCGTTCGAGTTTTTTCCTCCCCGGCAAGCGGAGGGAATCCCAGCAGTGCTGGAGACTTTGGATGAGCTGAAGCAGTATCTCCCAGACTTTGTGTCGGTGACCTACGGGGCCGGCGGCTCGACGCGCGCCTTCACTGAAGAGATCACGTTTGAGATCAAGCGGAACACAGACGTGGAAGTGATGGCCCACCTGACCTGCGTCGGCCAGAACAAAGAAGAGCTCGACGAAGTATTGTCACGGTTGCAGGAAGAAGGGGTGGAGAACATCATCGCCTTGCGTGGCGACCCCCCCAAGGGCACCACGGAGTTCGTCCCTGTGGAGGGCGGGTTTCAGCACGCCACAGACCTGCTTCACCATGTTGTGTCCAACTACAAGTTCGGCGTGGCCGCCGCTTGCTACCCAGAGGGTCATACCGAGTCTGTAGACCTGGATGCCGACTTGAAATACGTCAAGATGAAGGTGGACAACGGGGCCGATTTTCTTGTGACTCAGTTGTTTTATGACAACCGGTTTTATTTTGATTTCGTAGAACGGGCCCGCGCCGAGGGAATCGAAGTACCCATCATCCCGGGAGTGCTTCCGGTGCTGAACTCCGCTCAAGTCCGCCGGTTCACCACTCTCAGCGGCTCAAAGATCCCCCTGGACCTGGACAAGTTATTGGACAAATACGCAGATAGCGATCACAGCGCCCGCGACATGGGAGTAGAGTACGCCACTGCCCAGGTGCGCGAACTCTGGGATTCCGGAGTGCCCGGCGTCCATTTTTACGTGTTGAACCGTAGCTACTCGGTGTCCCGTATCTTGGATAACCTGCAGATAGCCGGACACCAACGGCAAGACTGATTCGTCTTTTTGGCGGGCGATGCTTACAACAGGCGTCGACATCATCGAGATTCCTCGTATCAAACAGGTGTTGGACCGCTATGGCCAACGGTTCTTGAATCGCGTCTTCACCCCGGATGAGATCGCCTACTGCCGCGGCCGTGCGCCAAACCTGGCCGGCCGATTTGCCGCAAAAGAGGCGGCCATGAAGGCGTTGGGCACCGGTGTCCGCGGAGTCAGTTGGAAGGACATCGAAGTCATCCGCGCGGATAGCGGCGCTCCCAGTTTGAGGCTCCACGGCCGGGCTGAAAAGCGGGCGGAGCGGTTGCAGATGAGTGAGATGTCCCTCAGTATCTCTCACTCCCGTGAATACGCTGTGGCTTTCGTGGTGGCCCAACGTGAAGAGACACCGTGAAGATCGTTACCGCTACACAGATGACGGCCATCGAGCAGGCGTCGGAGAGGGCCGGAGTCAGCACTGACACCCTGATGGAGAACGCCGGTCTGGCTGTCGCGCAAGGGGCGCGGGACATGGCTGGCGCTGCTGGTGTGCGAATCATGGTGCTGGTTGGGCCTGGCAACAATGGGGCCGACGGGCTGGTTGCCGCCCGGCACCTGCGACGCTGGGGCGCCGAAGTCATCTGTTTCGTAGTGGGCGGGCGACCAGAACCCGACCCCAAGTTGGCCCTGGCCCTTGAATATGGCGTCCGGATCATCGACATCGCATCGCCAAGCGGACTTGAGCTGATGATGGCTCGTTCCGCCCTCGTGATAGACGCCGTATTGGGCACCGGGCGCGCGCGTCCTTTGGAAGGGCCGGTGAAGCAAACCATGCAATGCCTGGAGAATGTCCGGTCAGCCTCTAGGCCACCCATATTGCTGGCATTAGACCTCCCCACCGGTCTGAATGCAGACACGGGCGAGGTTGACCAACTGGGAGTTCCGTGTGACGTGACCTTCGCCCTGGGCTATCCCAAGGTGGGATTGCTGAATTTTCCCGGCACTGAGCACGCCGGAGACATGCGGGTGCTGGACATCGGCGTTCCTCCCGGCCTCAAAGAAGAAACGGATATCCAACTTGAATCGTTGGAACGGCGTTGGGTGTCGGAACACCTGCCTCAAAGACCGTCCGACTCCCACAAAGGCACCTTTGGCCACGTACTTGTAGTTGCTGGGTCTCGGAATTACGTGGGCGCAGCCTACTTGGCATCCCAAGCCAGCGTGCGGGCCGGGGCTGGATTGGTCACCCTGGCCACTCCGGAAGATGTTTATCCTATCGCGGCCGCCAAGTCCACCGAGCCCATCCACCTTCCCCTGCCTGATGACGACGGACGGGTCTCAGCCCACGCTGCGCAAGCGCTCCGGGAGGGTTCGCGCCGCTACGACAATATCGTGGTCGGCTGCGGCCTGGGCTTGTCCGATGGCACGGTGAGTTTCGTGCAAGATCTGCTGTTCAACCAAGAGAGTTCGGGTCTTTCGGAACTACCGGCGCTGGTCGATGCCGACGGCCTGAACAACCTGGCTCGCATCGAAGCCTGGCCGGAGCGTGAGCGGGGGCCGATGGTCTTGACCCCTCACCCCGGAGAGCTGGCAACATTGACCGGACTCTCGACCGCCGAGATTCAGAAAGACCGGATTGCCGTTACGCGGGAGTACGCCACGAAGTGGAACGTGACCTTGGTACTGAAGGGAGCCAACACGTTGATTGGCCAGCCCGACGGCGCTGTCAGAGTCGCATCGTTAGCCAATCCAGGGATGGCGACTGGCGGCACCGGAGATGTTCTCAGCGGCATCATCGGCGGGTTAATGGCCCAAGGTTTGGTTCCCAACATCGCAGCGGCCTCCGGGGTCTACCTGCATGGAGAGGCCGGACGGGAGGTCGCTTCACGGCTGGGAGACGCTGGCATGGCGGCGTCCGACCTGCTGCTAGAGGTTCCGTCCTCACTGAGGTGGATCAAGGAAGGATGACTACCTGTTGGTCTTGGCCTGGAACCCCTGTGATATACTGAAATACGTGCCTGGGAGAGACAAATACAAGCCTTTCCTAGAGGCTGAAACGGCCACAGCAACTCAGGACAGGAACCGAAGATAGATGTCGTTCGAATTCTTCCTCGAGAATGTTACCGACCCCACGGGCCGCCTCTCCGCCGTGGACTTCTACGAGATTTCAGACCTCTCTCCAGAGGAGCTGGGGCTCTTCGCATCTGCTTGGTATCCTCTCTCCGTCGAACGGCAGCGCGATATCGCCTCGACCATGGTCGAACTGGCCGAAGATAACCCCGAATTGGACTTCACTGCGATCTTCAAGTTGTGCCTCAAGGGCGACGACGAACCTCTGTTAAAGGTTGCCATGGATGGTCTCTGGGAGCATGACGACCGCTCGGTGATCCCCGTCTTGGTGAACGTATTGCGGTCGGAGAAAGGCTACGAGGTGCGCTCCGCGGCCGCTAGCGCCCTGGGACGCTTCCCCACGTTGGCCCAGGCAGGCAAGCTACTGGCCCGGGACGCTGAGCTTATCCATGACAATCTAATGCAGGTACTGGAAGACGAAGAGGAACCTCTCGAAGTCCGGCGGCGTTGTATGGAAGCGGTGGCGCCCTTCAACACCATGGAGATCAACCAACTGATCACGTTGGCCTACGAAAGCCTACACCCGGATTTTCGGGCCAGCGCCATTTTCGCTATGGGCCGCACCGGCGAAGTGGGTTGGCTTCCGATTCTGCTCCAAGAACTGCAGAACGAAGAGCCGACCATTCGCTACGAGACAGCCCACGCCTGCGGTGAGTTGGGTGAAGAAGAAGCTGTCCCCCATCTGATCTTGCTGTTGGAAGACGATGATTCCGAGGTCCAGTTGGCTGGTATTGGCGCTCTGGGAAAGATCGGCGGTCCGTTGGCGAAGAAGGTACTCCAGTCGTTGGTTAGGGATGGCGACGCCAACCTAGAAGAGGCCGCCCGCATGGAATTGGAAGACCTGGAGTTCGATGAAGACCCCCAGGGCTACCTTGGCGAATCCTAGCGCTGCCGATAACTAGTGACCAACCTCTCTCCGGCCCAAGACCGTTTCCTCCGCTCCGCGCGCACCGGCCACCTAGCCACCGCTGACGCTAAAGGCCGACCCCAGGTCGTACCCGTTTGCTTCGTCTTCGACGGCCAGGCGATCTACTCGGTGCTGGACGCCAAACCAAAGACCACGCCCCTCCGGCAACTGCGCCGAGTAAAGAACATCTTGGCCAACCCTCAGGTGTCGCTGGTGGTGGACCACTACGAAGAAAACTGGGACAAGCTGCAATACATCTTGGTCTCAGGGGACGCGGAATTGCTGGAATCGGACGAGAAATGGGTTGTGGCCATAGCCATGCTCCGCGAGAAGTATCCCCAATACCAGGCGATGGACCTAGACCAAAGTCCGGTCATCAAAATCACCCCGGTCAGGTATTCACCCTGGAGTTCGCAACCCCCACCCTAACCGCCTCTCAGGGAGAGGGCATTTTGCCCTGTCTTATTTGACACCTTCAGGCGCGCAATCTACACTGGCTCGAAATCGCGGCCCTACGTGGGTTGTAGCTAGCTCGTGCATAACCAAGGAGTAGAAACATGGACGGAGTCACAGCCATAGCCAATATCCTGCGCATGGAGGGAGTTGAGTTCATCGGCTGCGTCCCCTACCAGCCCCTTTTGGAAGCGGCGGCTATCGCCGGGATACGGCCCATCGTCTTCAGGCAAGAAGGCACCGGCATCCACATGGTGGATGGCTACTCCAGAGTGACCAATGGCAAGAAGATGGGCGTGTTCATGATGCAGAACGGCCCTGGGGCGGAGAACGGCTTCGGCGGCGTGGCCCAGGCGTTTTCTGAATCTGTACCCATCCTGTTGCTGCCCGCCGGCATGGCCCGGGAGAAGCGGGGCGTCCATCCCAATTTCTACCCCACAAGAAGCTACGAGACCATCACCAAGTGGTCTGAAGAGATGAACATCGTCGAGCGCATACCGGACCTCATGCGCCGGGCATTCACCAAACTGCGCACCGGTCGCCCAGGACCGGTCCTGCTTGAGATACCGGCGGATGTGGCCACAGCCGAGCTGCCCGAAGAACTGTTCAACTACGAGCCGCCCAGAGTTGTCTTGCAGCAGGCGGATCCCGCTGATGTGAGCCGAACCGCCAAAGTTCTTTTGGCCGCCGACCGGCCCCTCATTCAGGCCGGTCAGGGCATTTTGTACGCCGAAGCCACGCCCGAATTGATCGAGATCGCCGAGTTCTTGCAGGCCCCGGTGATGACCACCCTGTCGGGCAAGAGCGGCTTCCCGGAGACCCATCCGCTGTCCTTGGGATCCGGCGGGCCCAGCACCACCGCCCAGGCCAACAAATATCTGAAAGAGTCTGACCTGGTTTTCGGCGTGGGCTGCAGTTTCACCAAAACCAATTTCGCCCAGGCGATTCCCCAGGGCAAAACCATGGTCCATCTGACCAACGACGAGGACGCCATCGGCCGTGAGTTCAAGACCGAATATGCCATGTTGGGCGACGCTAAGCTGGTGCTGCGCCAACTACTGGACGAACTCAAGATCCAGGCGGGCAGCGCCCGTCCCAAGAACCAGGTACTACAAGACGATATCAAGTTGGTTAAAGAAGCTTGGCTGGCCCAATGGATGCCGAAATTAACATCCGAAGACGTGCCCATGAACCCATACCGGGTAGTCTGGGACCTGATGCACACGGTCGATTTGGACAACACCATCATCACCCACGAGTCCGGTAGCGCCAGGGAGTACTTGAGTCCTTTCTGGGAGGCCCGCGCACCCCGCAGCTTTATCGGTTGGGGCAAGTCCACCCAACTGGGCTACAGCTTGGGCCTGGCCATGGGCGCCAAGTTGGCCGAGCCGGACAAGCTGTGCATCAACGTTATGGGTGATCTTGCCTTCAGCACCGTGGGACTGGACGTGGAGACGGCCGTCCGATGCAACATCCCCACGATGACCATCGTCATCAACAACGCATTCATGTCCATCTACGACGACAGCCGGTTCCCTGTCGCCATCGAGAAATACAATATCAAGAGCCTATCGGGTGAGTTTTCGGAGGTTGCCCAGGCTATGGGCGCCTACACCGAGAAGATCACAGCGCCGGCAGATATCATCCCTGCTATAAAGCGGGGCATAGCCGAGACTGAGGCCGGCAATGCTGTGGTTTTAGAGTTCATCACCAAAGACGAGGGTGAGTACTCGAAGTTCTAGGGGTTAAGCCCGGCAAAATGAAACAAAATCTGGCAGAGGTGCCAGGTGGCCGATTTTGTTTTTATTTTT
>VFHF01000273.1 GCA_009392095.1 SAR202 cluster bacterium | reverse complement strand
TCTGGGGTTATGTCGAACTCGGGACACCAATCGGTGTAGTGGGCTTGGATCGGGCTGTGGGCCACATCGCCCAGAATGAATGCGTGCTCACCTTTGGAAGTCACCCGGATGGACGTGTGACCGGGCGTATGGCCCGGGGTTGGGTAGGTGGTAAGTTCTGGCGTTATGTCATACTCGCCGTCAATGAGGTCCATCACACCGTTCTCTTTGAGGGGCAGAACCTGAGGGACCACGTATTCAACCGTGTTGATGTTCTCAGGCTTGGTCCAGTAGTCCCAATCTTTCTGAGGCACCAGAAACCTGGCGTTGGGGAAGTTGGGCTTTCCGTCGGTGTAATTCCAGCCCACGTGGTCGGGATGGACGTGGGTGAAGACCACGATGTCCACCGCCTCGCGGTCGACTCCTTTCCTTTGCATGTCGTCCAAGAGATAGCAACCTTCGCCCTGCATACCCGTGTCCACCAAGATCAGCTTGCCAGAGGAGTGGATGGCCAGCGAGCCCCAGCGGTGGTAGCCGTTTTCGTGGTCTGCCATCAGTTCCGGGTATTCGTTCCATTGCTCGATCGTGGTATGGGGAAAGGCCACGAACGGCGACCTGACGGGCAGGTTGTCATTGAGCGAAATCAGTTCGACGTCGCCGACGTTGACTAGGTGTTTGGGCATTTTTCTCTCCGTATGGGCCAGTCGTAAAACCTAAAGCTCGAAGGTCTTTCTGAAGATGCTGGGTGAGCCAGAGCCGTGGCTGATCAGAGCGCGCATGTCGGCGTTCTTGGGGTCGGCATCCAATTGGGCCTCCCACTCTGGAGTCTGAGAGACGTTCTCGTTCTCAAACTCGTAGACCACCGAATACAAGGGGTCTTCGCCGCGCACAGTCTTGAATCTGCGGCCTCGGATGCAACCAGGCACCGTTTCGAAATTGGGCACGAAGGTCGAGTTGTACCACTGGTTCCATTCCTCAGTTCGTTCGACGGGGATGTTCATGCGGCCGATCTGTAGCGCCGGGGCCATGCCGCTGTTCTCCATCTCACCGGAGACCGAGTCTGGGAAGATCATCTGGTAGAGCGGGTTGAAGAAATTCTGGCCAATGAGCGTCGGCCCCATGGTCTCGCTCCACTTGGACTTGGTGCGCTTGGTAAAGCCGTCACCCAGGACCGCGGAGGGGCTTTCCAACTCGTAGCAGGCCAGGTGCTTGGGACCACCCTTCACCGCCTCATAGCGGGCGGCATCAAGTACGCCTGGGACCGTGAGAATCTCAGCGATGTGTTCTTCGTTGTACCAGCGGTTGAACTCGTCTTCCTGGTCTTCGGGAACGTCGCACCAGACCATCAACAGTCCGGTCCCTTTTTTGGCGGGCATTTTTTCTCCCATCTGTCGTCGGTATTATTGACGCAAACACTATATCTCAGGTTGACGTAACGGGGAACACGGGAAAGGCATCTGGCGTAGTATTAGGCGTTGCCCGAACCAGACCGCATTCGAAGGACCCAGCCATCGTAACCCCTACCGAAAATCCAGCTAAACCAGACCGCCGCGTGTTCTACGGATGGTTCATCGTGGGCGCGGCGGGCCTGGTGGTCTTCAGCAGCGGACCCGGCCAGTCTTATGTGTTCTCGATTTTCATTGATTCCATAATCGAGGACACCGGCCTGTCGCGCCCCGGTATCTCCGGGTTGTACATGGCCAGCACCGGCATGAGCGCTATCCTAGTGGCCATAGTGAGCCGGTTGGCCGACCTGTATGGCCCTAGGACGATGCTGGTGGCTGTGGGTCTGGGCTTCGGTGCGGCCTGTTTTGGCATGGCGACCGCCACCAACATCGTCCTGTTCTACATAGCCTTCGCCAGTCTGCGCGCGCTGGGGCAAGGGTCGCTGAACATCAACTCCATCCTGCTGGTGAACCAGTGGTTCGTCTCGCGGCGGGGAAAGGCCATCGCCATGATGGGCCTGGGAGCGGTGATGTCCAGCGCCATATTCCCTCCCTTTGCCAGGTACCTGATCGTGAACTTCGGCTGGCGGGAGGCCTATGGCGTGATCGGGGTGGTAGCTATCGCCTTGATCATCCCAGTGACTCTCTTGGTGGTCAGAAACCGTCCTGAAGACCTGGGACTGCACCCGGACGGTTCATCCGAGCCTCCGGTCTCGGAGACGCGGCAGGCGGCTTCCGGTTTAGTGAGGAACCGAGGGGTCTTCAACTCGACGGATTTCTGGTTATTGGCGTTGTCGCTGGGCACGCCGGGCCTGGTCTCCACCGCGCTAGTCTTCCACCAAACCTCGATCTTCGAAGAGAAGGGGCTGAGCGCCACCCTGGCCGCTGGAGTGTTCGTGATTTTTTCCGGTTCATCGGCCGTCAGTTCGCTGCTGGCCGGATTCGTGGTGGACCGCATCGGACCCAAGTACCTTTACGCCTTTTCTATGGTGTCGCTATTGGCCGCGTTGGTACTGGTAGTGGCTGCGGATTCCGTATTCATGGCGGTGGTCTACGTACTGGTGATGGGAGTTGCCGGAGGTGCGCACCACATAGTGCAAGGTGTCATCTGGGCCCATTACTACGGACGCCACGGTCTAGGCCGGGTCCAAGGGTCGGCCATGACCATCAACTTCTGCGCATCGGCGATCGGACCGCTGCCCTTGGCCATTTTCCACGACCTGACCGGCACCTACACATTGGGCGTGCTGGTGATGATGGCCCTGCCGGTGCTGTCGGTGCTGGCGCTGGTTAAGGCGAGGCCAGGTAGTGGCTCTCCCGTGGTGCAACCGGTAGGGGAGTTGCCACGAGTGCCGTAGGCACAGTCATCAGCCCGATTGCCGCAGATTCGGGCGTTGTGTAGAATGCGCCCAGCACGGAGGCGAAAATTCAGGGGCCATTCAACGGATATTGAGGAGACACAACATGGACCTAGGACTGAAGGACAAACGCGCATTTGTGGGCGGCGGCAGCCGTGGTATCGGCAAAGCTATCGCCCTAGAGTTGGCTCGAGAGGGCGTGGATGTGGTCATCGCATCCCGGACCAAGTCCGCGTTGGATGAGGCGGCTAAAGAGATTGAAGACATCACCGGCCGGCGGGTCATTCCCATGGTCCTTGATGTGACCTCCCGGGAAGACGTTGACCGGGTGATGGCCGAAGCGGTCAAGCAATTGGGCGGCCTGGATATCCTGGTCAACAGCGCTTCGTTGCCCGGCGGCTCCCCGGGAGCGGTCGGCCCCATAGACACCGTAGTAGATGAGGAGTTGCTGGGCGACTTTGATGTTAAGTATGTCGGCGCGCTTCGCTGCGCCAGGGCGGCGCTTCCCTACCTGAAAGAACAGCCTTGGGGCCGGATCATCAACATCAGCGGGGGCAATGCTCGGAACGCAGGCAACCTGAGCGGCGGCGCCCGTAACGTATCGCTGGTTCACATGACCAAGACTCTGGCCACCCAGGTGGGCAAATTCGGCATCACCGTTAACTGTATCCACCCCGGAACGACCCGCACCGAGCGCACAATCAGCTTGATGGAGGCCCGCGGAAAGGAATTGGGTATGAGTCCTGCGGACGCAGAGGCCCACGATTTCGCTGATGGATCACCCCGGACCAACCACATCAACCGGATGGTCGACGCTTCAGAGATCGGCTATCTGACGGCCTACCTGGCATCGGACAAATCGTGGGCCGTGACGGGAGAGGTCGTAATGGCTGGCGGCGGCACCGGGAACGCGGTCTACTACTGACGGCCCCAAATACTGCCCTGTAATCTTGGGGTGCGGCGCTGGAAAATGGGAGCGCTGCGCCCTCTTTAGGTGTTCAACTGACCGATGGCGACAAACGACCAATCAGAACTTGACCAAGACATAGCCGAGGTCCGCCGCAGGGTGGAAGCCCTGGCTAATGACATGCGCGGCCTAGGCATGGAACTTCGGTTATCTGCAGAGGAGTACGGCTCCGACCGTGACTCCGACGGGACCATCACCCGCACCGTGACTTTTAGTTTTAAAATTTCCCAGCAAGACTGAAGCCTAGATGCCCTGTTTCCCCTGGCGCCAGGGAATGAGTTGCTACCCCTACCAAAGTTCCTTGCTGGCTAGGCGTGCTCCCTCGACCATCGCTTCCAGTTTGGCCCAGGCGATCCTGGACTCCACCCGCCGCCCCCAGGCTGATGTCCCGAATCCGCAGTCGCTGCCCACCATCATGTTCTCTTTGCCAACCACTCCGGCGTAGCGGACGATCCGCTCGGCGACTAACTCAGGGTGTTCGATGAAGTTGGTGGTGGTGTCGAGGACTCCGGGGATTATCACCTTGCCATCGGGAAGTTTCACGTCCTCCCAGACTTTCCACTCGTGGGCGTGGCGTGGATTCGCGCCTTCGAAAGAAATTGCCTGGGGCGGCGCCTTCAAGACAACGTTTACGATCTCCCTCAAGGGCACATCGTAATGGTGTGGCCCCTCGGTGTTCCCCCAACAAAGATGAAGCCGCATGCGGTCGGGCGCCAGGCCCGCCAGGGCGTATTGCAGGACTTCTACATGCATCTCCACTACCTTGATAAACTCTTCCTCACTCAGGTCCGAGAACTGGGTGATCCTGGTCATCGCAAGGTCGGGACAATCGATCTGAAGCAACAGGCCGGAGTCGACTATGGCTTTGTAGTCATCTTTCATGACTTCGGCCAGCGCGTACAGGTAGGCTTCGTTTGACGGGTAATGCTCGTTGACTAGGAAGTTGGCGATCACTCCCGGCGATGCGGCGGTCATGAACACCTCTTCGGACTGTACGCCTGAGGTGGCTGCCTTCAGCCGCTCGATGTCCCGCTGCACAGCGCCTTTGTCTTTCCATTCGATGGGGCCGGTGCAGGCCGGCCAGGGTATGGTGGCCGATGAGGAAACGCCGCTCTGGGCGGCAAATTCAGGGAAGTCCAACATGTCTTTTCGCGGACGGGCCCGTAGCAACTGCTCGCCGTCGAAGCCGGTCAACCGGTCCTTCACGTAGGTGGCGTATTGGACGCGGCCCTGTTCTCCGTCATTGATGACATCGACCCCGATGGCCGCCTGTTTGGCCACCACATCAGCCACACCTTCATTCACGCGGGTGCGAAACTCCTCCGCTTCACCTGCCTTAGGATCCAGTCTGGAGCGTAGCATCTCCTGTAGTTCAGGCGACCTGGGCAGGCTACCGGTGTGGGTCGTAAGAATCCGTGATTCGCTTCGTTTCATGGGGGTTTTCGCTCCTGATACGTGCCTGCCGCTGCAGGTGCACGGATTGTACATGGTCTCTGTTTTTAGCGCACGTAAGCAACGCTGATGAAGGGAAACGTCTGGGAAGAGATAGGGATGGTCGGGGCGTTCGGTGGAGGTGGAGCCGTTGTAGAGGGGTCCGGGTTAGGCGAGGAGTTCTTTGACTCTAGTCACAACCTGCATCGGGCCAGAGGGCTTGTTGAAGTGATCGTTTGCGCCCTGCGACATTGTATGGCGGCGGCTGTCT
>VFHF01000272.1 GCA_009392095.1 SAR202 cluster bacterium | reverse complement strand
GACAAGGCCTTAGATGGCATCCGGGCCCACCTGAAGCGAAGCAACGGGCTCCGCGAACAAGCCATTACCGACAAGCTGATCGACGCCGACGGCTAGCTCATCACGAAGGGTCCCGATTTATCGGGATGGCGAAACAGTCCATTTCAATAGAAACCAAGAAACCCCCGGCGAATGTCGCCGGGGGTTTCTTTATTGGCTGGTGATTAGTGCCTACGGGTTAATGAGACCGGTTTGGTGGCCGACTATGAATGTCTCCCAGTGTTCAGCATAATCTAGAACGGTGTTCCGAAGGGCTTCCGGGCGCTCTCCGATTATGCAGTACCCGGCATCGTAGACCAGGGCGATGTTGCAGTTGGGTATCTTCTCCCGGTATATCCTGGCCGCCTCATGGGAGACCAAGCGGTCTTCTTGTCCGAAGACGGCCAACGTGGGGCAGTGGATATCTCCGAGTCTCGATTCAGCGACGCCGTCGTGGACCCCGGAGCCCAGTCGTTTGATCAGATCTAACTCCTTGGCGAATATCTCTTGAGGCAAGATCGCGTGTTTCTGGGCGTTCTCCGGATGAGCAAACATCAATTCATGAACATTTTGAGCAGTTGCGTTATCGGGCACACCTAGAGGCTGAAAAATCGGCGGTGAGATCAACACCAAGGCTTCCACTTGGTCTGGGGATTGAATCGCCTGCCAAAGAGCGACGTGGGCGCCAAATGAAGTACCGAGGAGAGTGTACCGTTCCGATGTTAGCGCCGTCGCAGCAGCGGCGGTCGCGGCGGCCAAGTCGGCAATGGAGTTCGATTGGGTATTAACCGGTGAGTCGCCAGTTCCTGGTAGCTCAATCGAAAAAACGCGGTATGTCTCGGCCAAGGCGTCATGAAGCAGGGACTCCCTCCAACCAGTCTGGTCCAGCATGACCACCGGACGGCCTTTCCCAGCCTCCCAGTACCGGATGTTGAAGCCGTCGGTATCCAACTGTCCTTCTTTAAAAGTCATCTCTAGAATTCTTTGATCTGGGGGATCACGGTCCTGCCGAAGAGCTCAATCTCTTTCATAACAGCGGGGTGGTCTACTTTGTTCTGCTGGAAGGGCATGTCGATCACACCGACGCCGCAACGGTCGTGGAATTCCTTGATCTGACTGGCAACAGTGTCGGGTCCGCCCAGGAAATTTATCCCCAAGGAGTTGCCGACCACGTCTCCTTCCGGGCTGCCGGCCACGACACCACGCAGGTCAAAGGTGGACCCGGCACGCGCCGATTGTATGGCCTCAGAAATTGTACGCCGCAGCGGAATGTTCGGTCCCGGTCGGGACTGCGTGAGTCCCTCGAACCATTCGTTGGCTAATTCGTCGGTCTCGGCCAAATAGATGCTGCCCCGATAAACGATGTTGTCCGGGCCGGGGGTCCAGCCGGCTTCTTCGCACCAGGCGCGGTATTTGTCGGTGATAGCCTGAGTTTGATCCACAGGCAGGAAAGACACACCCAGGCCGAGCCGGTGTTCGGCGGCGTACCGTATTGTGTCGTCGCTTCTGGTGCCGACCACCACCGGCGGGACCGGCTGCTGCACCGGGCGGGGCCAGACGGCCACCGTGCGGAACTGGTAGTATCGCCCCTCCCAGGAGAAAGGCTGCGGTTCGGTCAGAGCCTTCAGAATCAAGTCCATGCCCTCGAGCAGACGGCCCCGCCCCTCTGCTGGATTGATGCTGTAAACCTGGTCTTCGTTGGGCGTGCCACGCAGGAACCCGGCCACCAAACGGCCGTTGGTCAGGTTATCCAGTAAGGCCAATTCTTCCGCGATACGCACCGGGTTGTTTAGAGGAAGCAAATGCCCGAGCAATGCGATGGTGATCTTCTTGCACCGTTCGGCCACCGCCGATGCCATGACCGAAGGGGTGCCGGTGGGTATGCGGCCAGAGTAGTGGTGCTCGGAAAAGCTGAGCCAATCGAAGCCCACGTCCTCGGCCAATTCGCACTCTTCCATGCCCTCTTGGTAACTCTGCACCGAGGTTGCAGGGTCGGCGTACACCGGCGAGACCGGCCAGGTGGAGGGGAATGCCGCTCGTTGGGAATAACCCATGGCGGCGAATAGCGATGCCTTCATGCCTTGTGTCCTCTGTCGGCGGGCATACAGCGACCGCCTAAGTTAGAGGCATATTACCTTTGCGACGGGTGCATAGTCCACCGCTGGCAAACCCGATTCACTCCCGGTATTTCGTTTCTGGGCTAAGCAGACTATTATAGTGGGCGTAATTTCGGCTCAATCTCAAGGCTTGGAGTTCACGATGCTCGCAGACAACATCCGGCTCAAGAACATCAACCACATCACCTACAACGTCAAAGACAAGGACGCGGCGTTGAAGTGGTACGAAGATATCCTGGGCGTGGGGCAGATTCCCAAGATGGTCAACGGCGACCATCTGTACTGGCTGCAACTGCCCAGCGGCGCCATGATTCACATCATCGAGAATGTCGACGCACCATCAGCTCCGTCCCATCACACGGCATTTGAAGTGGATGAGATCGACGCGTCCTATGAATACTTCCAATCTAAGGGCATTGAGCTCACCGACATCCAGACCAGGAATGACGGCCAGCGGGCCTTCTACCTGAACGACCTAGACGGCAACCGCATCGAGATCTGTACGGTCTCTGGGTTCGGCGTACTAGTCTAAACACCGCTTACTAATTTCGGGGGCAAAAGATGATCTACGGAGCGATAACCAATTCGTGGCGGGAGCAGTTGCCTTCCCGCACAGTGAAAGAACTGGTGGGCGTGGCGGTTGAAAAGGGTGCCAAGCACATAGAGTTGCGGCAAACATGCCTCGGCGAGTGCGAGGAGGGTGCCGGAAATGACTGGCGGCCCAACTTGGAACAACTCCGAAACGTCGTCGAGGCCTATCCATCTTTGACTTTTGACTTGGCCATGGCCCTGCCGTGCCTGACACAGAAGATCGACCCGGCCGGCGAGATGTTTCAGGCGGCGCTGGCGGGAGCCAAACTGGTTGGCGGCTCACAGCCCCATCTCAGGGTGGTAGACCCATCTCCCATCGACGGCCCTTGGGATTCTCCCAGCGACATTCCTGAGGAGGCCCTGGGCCTGGCGGGCTTGGCATCCGAGGCCGCCAGGCAGGGTGTCATCATGTCCATGGAGAACTCGGCACTGCCCATCCGCAGCATGGCCATGGTGGTGGAAACAGTGCGGGGCATGGTCTCGGAAGAAGCTGGAAAGGGCTTGGGCCTTTGCCCTGACCCCACCAACCAATTGCGCCGATTTTCGGACTCCGACCCCTTGGCGGAATTGGACTCGCTGCCTCTGGACATGATCAAGATCGTTCATTTCAAGCAACTGCGCAGCGGCAAGACACATCCCAGTGTAGATGAGGGCGATCTCGATTGCCTTCGGATGCGAGACATCCTGAACGCCAAGGGCTACGCCGGGGCGGCCATCATGGAGATACCTTCGGACGCCGCGGTTTTCGACAATTTAGAATCCAGCTTCCAGTATCTAAACTCTTAACAGACCAGGAGGAACCATGGGACTTTTAAGCGTAAAGGACGTTACCCACTGGTCGATAGCAGTGAACAATCTGGAGGAGTCCGAGGAGTTCTACGGCGAGTTCCTTGGCCTTGAGCACGTAGGCCGGTTAGGAAACTCCCGAATGACCTGCTTCAAGGCGGGGGAGCACCGGATACTGCTGGCCGAACGCAAGAATCCCCAGGACGTGGCGGCCCAGTCCGAGGAACCGGTCCATCACTCCTTCACTGTCAGCCCCGATGTCCTGAAAAAGGCTTGCCAGTTATTTCTTGAGCATAACGTGCCCATCGACGGGCTGGTGCACCGGGGCCAGGGAGTCTTCACTGGCCGGGAATTGTATTTCTTTGACCCAAGCGGTAACAGGTTGGAGTTGCGAGACCCAACCTGGAGCGCGGGAATGCCTGAGCCTACGGTTGAGGAGCTTGGCAAGGAGTGACGAGCTTTCAGCGGTCAGCGTATGGATTAACTGATAGTCCATGCGCTTCTGGCGAGCATGCCATCATTCTCCAGATGCACTACCTGAACTTGGGCATGACCTCTTGGGCGAATAACTTCATGGACGCCATCACTTTTGCGTGTTCCATGCTTCCGAAGGCGAAGTTGGCGCCAAAGTAGCTGATGCCGTGCTGGCTTTGCAACTCGGCGATACGGTCGATGCACTGGTCTGGCGTGCAGAAATAGTTGTTCGCCAATTCCGACTGGTAACTGCGCGATTCCTCTCCGCTTTCCTTCCTCCATTGATCCAGGTCAATGTGAATCTCATCGCCCTTTGTTATCGTTCGCCGGTAGGCGCTAAGGTCCCGGACCCAAGTTATGGCCTTTTCGGGGATTTCATTGGCCGCCTTTTCATCTTCGGACAAGTATATAAAGCGGAAGAATGGCATCTCTGCCATCTGGGACACCCTGCCGGCGGCATCGCATCGTTCGGAATAAAGGCGCATCAACGCCAACGTATCGTCCACCGGTGTGAAGTAGGTGGTTAAGACCGGCATGTCCCGCGCGACCGCGATGTCAATGCTGGCGGCGGTCCGAGAAACGGCCACGTGCACCGGCGGGTGGGGTTTCTGCAGCGGGCGTGGGGCGATGGTTATCCCATCAACCTGATAATATCTACCGTGGTAGGTGAAATCTTCGGTGGTCCATAATCCCAGGATGATGTCCAACACCTCGCGAAAGCGGTCGTCCCGCGAGTCGAAATCTATCTTGAAGTTCCCGTACTCGTAGTCAGCCGACCCGCGTCCAACCCCGAGATTCAACCGACCGTTGCTGAGCAAGTCGACCATTGCAGTTTCTTCAGCCAGGCGGATCGGATTATGAAACGGCAGGACACTGACCCCGGCGCCCAGCCTGATGGTCTTGGTCTGAGCGGCGATATGTGACAGTATGGGCATCAATGATGGGAATATCCCATAGCGGCTAGAGTGGTGTTCGGCGATCCAGAGGGAGTCGAAACCCAATTCCTCGGCGTATCGGGCCTGTTCCAGGACCTCTCCGTAGATCCGGCTCTGGTGAACCGTGTCCTTATCGGTCCAGGATGCCGGGAGAAATAGGGCGAACTTCATGACGGTAATCGGCTCCTCGTGTTTGGCGGTGTCGGTCGGGACTGACACTCCAAGCGTCCAAACGCCATGGCGAGTATATAGCAGGCTGGGACTGCGGGGAATGGTGATTTGATCCGCCGCTCCATCTACTCGCAAGCCTGGGCTTCGTCCTTTCGCTTCCGGGATTTCCGGCTTTTTTGGGCGTCCACATTCTTTTACTCACTGGGCACCGGCATGGAGCACGTGGCGGTGGGGTGGCTAGTCTTCGACATCACAGGATCGGCATTCATAGTCGGAGTGGCCGCCGCCGCCCGCATGGCGCCTTTGTTCTTCCTGGGAATACTTTCCGGAGCGATGGCCGACTGGCTGGAGCGACGCTTGTTCCTGCTCTTCATCGCCTTGAGTGGCATGGCGGTGGCGGGAATCATGGCTGTGGTTTTGTTAACCGGCGAACCCCCGATCTGGGCGGTAGTTGTGCTGGTCGCAGCCGGTGGTTGCATGCTCGCCTTCACACTAACCACCCGGAACGCCTATACCTACGACATCGTGGGCCCTGAGCATGCCCTAAACGGACTATCCTTGAACCAGATGGCCATGCAAGCCGGTGGTATTGGTGGAGCGATCATCTCCGGTGCGCTGATAGATCTGGTGGGGCCAGGTTGGCAATATCTGGCAGTGGGCGCCAGTTATTTAGGTTCCGCATCGGTGCTTCTGGTCATCGGCCGGTCAACTAGGACGGCTCAACCGCTACGTGAGCCGGTGCTTCAAAATCTGGTGGGGTACCTCCGGTTCCTCAGAGAGAACCGGTTGATCTTCATTCTGATGTGCCTGACATCCATCACTGAAGTGCTGGGGTTCACTCAC
>VFHF01000271.1 GCA_009392095.1 SAR202 cluster bacterium | reverse complement strand
CTTTAGTTTTAGCACCGGGCATGGTTTAAAGGATTAAGAAGTGGCATCAGGACAACAGACCAAAGTAGCTATCGTGACGGGCGCCGGCACCGGCATCGGCCGAGCGTCTGCCCTGGCCCTGCTGCGGGACGGATATTCAGTGGCGCTGGCTGGCCGGCGTATGGAGCCCCTGGAGCAAACCCTGGATCAGGCCGGTACCGTGGCTTCACGGACCATCGCAGTTCCCACCGACGTCGGCGACCCGGACTCGGTCCAAAACCTGTTCGCCAAGACCCTGGAGTCGCTCGGGCGGTTGGACGTTCTATTCAATAACGCGGGAACCGGCGCGCCCCCAGTGCCGATGGAAGACCTGACCTACGAACAGTGGCAACGTGCGGTTGATGCCAATCTCACCGGTGTATTTCTGTGCACCCAGCAAGCCATAAAGATCATGAAAGCGCAGGACCCCATGGGAGGGCGAATCATCAACAACGGGTCAATCTCCGCATATGCGCCCAGGCCGAACAGCGCACCCTACACCGCGACCAAACACGGAGTGACCGGGTTGACCAAGTCGACCTCTCTCGACGGACGCAGATACAACATAGCGTGCAGCCAGATCGATATCGGCAACGCCGCCACTGAGATGACCAACCCCATGGAAGCGGGGATCGTGCAGCCCTACGGCGAGGTGGTTGTCGAGCCGAGGTTCGATGTCGAACATGTCGCCGACGCCATAGTCTACATAGCCAATCTGCCCCTGGACACCAACGTCCAGTTCATGACAATAATGGCCACCAAGATGCCCTTTATAGGCCGCGGTTAAGGCCGAATCATCCACACCGCTAAGAACAGGATGGTCAAAACCGCCAAGAGGTTCACTCCGGCGGTCATGCGGACTACTTTTCGGCCCAGGCTTTGGGGGAGTTCCTGTCCTGAGGCGCGGGCTTGGTCAAGCTTTTCTAATATTTTAGGGCCCAGCCAGAAGTCGTGCATCAGGCTCAATAGCACCACGATCAAGAACAACAAGCTCTTGGCCTGCAGGATGTGCATGAACCGGCCGCTGTCTGTGAAAAACACCCCTGGCCGTATACCCCAATGTTCCCAAGCCAAGTAAGCGCCGCTCAATCCAAGTAAGACCATCGCTGTCCACGCCACGGGAAGGAAACGTTTGGCGGCATTCCGCAGGACGTCCAACCCTGCCCCCGGACCGCCGGACTGCATCGCTTTGCGGGCGGCGGGTAGCATGACCATCGCCAGGAACAGCATGCCCCCAAGCCAGACCACCGCCGATAGGATATGTACCGCTACTGCCGCTTGGTACACGGTTATTGGGCCATGTAACCGCCGTCTACCGGCAGGTTATGCCCAGTTACAAACGATGCGGCATCCGAAGATAGCCAAACTACGGCGGCGGCGATCTCCGACGGTTCGCCCAGCCGTCCGATGGGGTGCCGCGACGCAACCCGGTCTTCATACCCTTCGTTTTCATCGAAGATCCCTTGCACCATCGGCGTGTGTATATAGCCGGGACAAACTGCGTTCACCCGTATCCCGGATGATGAGTATTCCATGGCTGCTGCTTTAGTGAGTCCGGTCACTCCGTGCTTGGCTGCGACGTAAGCCACGGTCCCGGTGAGGCCCACCAGTCCGGCGACCGACGCGGTGTTCACGATGGCCCCGCTGCCCTGTTTCAGCATCTGGGGAATCTCGGCCTTCATGCAGAGCCAAACGCCCTTCAGGTTGATGCTGATCACCCGGTCCCAGTCCTCGTCCAGATAATCGGCGGTTAGACGCCGTTCCCTCCCTCCGGAAATGCCGGCGTTGTTGAAGGCGCAGTCCAGGGAGCCGAAGGCTTCAACTGTCTGGGCCACCATGGCCTGGGTGTCTTCCGGCTTTGAGACATCGGCGTGGACCAAGATGGCCTCTCCTCCTGCCTCTTTGATCAACTGGACCGTTTCTTCGCCGCCTTCGACGTTTACATCGGCCACCACCACCCGTGCGCCTTCACCGGCGTAGGCCAAAGAGGCTGCCCGGCCGATGCCAGACCCCCCTCCGGTGACCAGGGCTGTTTTGCCGTCCAGATTTCCAGCCATCTGCTATCTCCTAGAGTCGTATCCGATTTGTCGGGATTATACCCATGCCCCCTTTTTTGGCAAACTTTCCCAGGCCCAGTGCAGCGTGTAGAATAGCCCGGCAATCATTCAAAGCCAGTAAGGCAAACCTAGGAAGGACTGATGAAAGACGTTGCCACCAACATGCCGGACTACGAATCCGCCTATGCCAACGAACGCCTTGAGGTGCCCGAGTATTTTAACTTCGGGTTTGACGTTGTGGACAAGTGGGCCGACGACCGCACGAAACTGGCGCTGCTTTCGGTCGACTCGAGCGGGGAGAATGTCCAGCATCATACATTCTGGGACCTGAAGATCCTTTCCAACAAGTACGCCAATGCCCTTCGGGAACGGGGCATCAAGAAGGGCGACCGGGTCTTCATCATGCTGCCCCGGATCCCTGAGTGGTACGTGGTCATGTTGAGCCTGATGAAGCTGGGCGCCTTGCCCATGCCCGGCACCACCTTGCTTACACCTAAGGACATCGAGTACCGCATCAATACCGCTGAGGCCGTGATGGCCATCACCGACGATGAGAACTCTGGCAAGATCGATGAGGCGGCTGGTGACTGCCCGACGTTGAAACATTTGGTGGTTGTGAATGGCGAAAAGCGGGGTTGGTTGTCTTACGACGAAGAGATGGCCGGGGCCTCTTCCTTCTTGGAGAACGTTGAGCGCACGAAGAGCGATGATTCTTTGCTGATCTACTTCACCTCGGGGACGGTGGGTTATCCCAAGATGGTGCTCCACACCCAGGCTTCTTGCGCCATCGGCCACACTATCTCGGCCAAATACTGGCACGACCTGACGGCCACCGACCTGATGTGGACGCTGTCGGACACCGGATGGGCAAAGGCGGCCTACGGCAAGCTTTTTGGCCAATGGACATTGGGTGCAGCGGTGATGCAACACGACGCCCGTGGCCGCTTCGATGCACCGCTGACGCTGAGCCTGCTGGAGAAACACGGCGCAACTGGGTTCTGCGCCCCGCCCACCGCCTACCGCATGCTGGTGTTGGAGGACCTGAGCAAATACAACCTGGACAACCTGCGCCACTGCACTGGTGCCGGCGAGCCGCTGAACCCAGAGGTTATGAAGCAGTGGGAAGATGGCACCGGCCTGGTGATCTACGACGGCTACGGCCAGACCGAGACCGTGATCCTGGTGGCCAACTTCCGCTGCAACGAGGTCCGCCCCGGCTCGATGGGGTTGCCCGCTCCTGGTTTCACCATCGGAGTGGTCGACGAGCAGGGCAATGAGGTACCCGCTGGAGAAGAAGGCCAGATCGCGGTCAAGATCAAGCCCGAACGTCCGGTGGGACTGTTCCAGGAATACTGGAAGGACGAGGAGGCCATGGACCGGTCTTTCCTGGGCGATTGGTACTTGACCGGCGACAAGGCCTACAAGGACGAGGACGGCTATTACTGGTTCGTAGGCCGGGCCGACGATGTGATCATCTCCGCCGGCTACCGCATTGGTCCCTTCGAGGTGGAAAGCGCGTTGATCGAACACCCCGCTGTCGCCGAATCGGCCGTCGTGGCCAGTCCGGACTCGGTGCGGGGCGACGTCGTCAAAGCCTTCGTAATCCTAGCGCCAGACTACGTGGCCTCAGATGAGCTGGTGGTCAGCCTCCAGGACCACGTTAAGAACGCCACAGCTCCCTACAAATACCCCAGGATCGTTGAATTCGTGACTGCATTGCCCAAGACCGTCAGCGGCAAGATACGCCGGGTGGAACTGAGGCAGCAGGAACTGGACCGGGCGGGCCAGTAATGCCTGGTTTCAGCGAACAACTAAGGGTTGAAGCCGAGCCTATCTGGCGAAAGATCTTTGACCATCCTTTTCTAAAAGAGATCAAGGATGGAACGTTGCCTTTGGAGACCTTCCAGTACTATCTGGCCCAGGACTATCTTTACCTAGAGGGGTTCGGGCGGACCGTTGCCATGGCCCTGGCCAAAGCCCCCAACTCACAGACCTTTCAGGACCTGGCCCACCGGGTAATGACCCCGGTAGAGCGGCCGCTGCACCATAAGTTATTTGCCGAGGCTGGGCTAACGATCGCCGATGCTGAGAGCGCTGTCCGGTCGCCGGCCAACACCGCCTACGTCGATCATATGTTGCAGACCGTGTCGCTACACGGCCTTGGCCCCGCTGCCGCCGCGTTGCTGCCCTGCCCGTGGACCTACCATCTTTTGAAGGACGAAGTCGGCCAGTCGGAGCATCCGCTCTACGGGCAATGGACCAGCTTCTACGTCCAGGGATTGCTGGAGGGGAGCGTTGAGGCCTGGCGTGGGTTCGTAGACCAGATGGCCGACGACGCCGGTCCGGTGGAACTTGAGGCCATGCGCCAAGCCTTCATGACCAGCAGCCGCTACGAATTCATGTTCTGGGAAGCCGCCTACAACCGCCAGCAGTGGCCGGTCTGAGGTTATGCGAGTCGAATCGCCTACGCTTACCTCGATTTAGCTATACTTGGCGTCAAGTCCAACAAAAATAAATCGAACGGAGGCCTACCGTGCCCAAAGCACCGATCAACGGAATAGAACTTTATTACGAGTCCCATGGCGACGATTCGGCCCCGGCGATAATCTTCGCCCACGGACGTGGCGGCAACCATATGAGCTGGTGGCAGCAGGTGGCTGCATTCTTCGGAGAATTTCGCTGCATCACCTTTGACCACCGCGGCTGGGGAGCCTCCATAGCCGAGCACGGCACTCCGCTGCGGGAGAACTTCATCGACGACCTGACCGCCCTTTTGGACTACCTCAAGATAGATAAGACCTTCTTGGTGGCCCAGTCCATGGGTGGGTTCAGTTGCCTGGGATTTGCGCTGGCACATCCGGAGCGCACTCTGGGACTGGTCTTAGGCGACACAACCGGCGGAGTGGCCACTGAGGGCACCCTGGCTGCCCTAAATAACACCAACCCGGCTCCGGAAGGCCCGGCCAGGTCGTTGTCGGCCAGTTTCATCCAGGATAACCAGGCCCTCACCTTCCTCTATCAACAGGTCCAAGGGCTGAACCCGCCCCGTGGCGAAGACGGTGTCATCTCTGGGTTCCGCCGTGAGGACGGCCACCAGGTCGAGGATTTCGCGGGTTGGCAGATACCGACACTGTTGATCGTGGGAAAAGAGGACTCGATCTTCCCTCCCGAGGTTATCGCCGAGGTTCAAAAAGCGATCCCCGGCTCCCGGATGGAGATCGTGCCTGGAGCAGCCCATTCAGCCCATTTTGAACAGGCGGCAGTTTTCAACGGTTATCTGTCCGAGTTGTTCGCGAGCGTGCGCTCCGGCACCGTAGCTGGGGCGGCTGCGGGCTGATTGGTGACCACAGAATGGAAATCTGCGATAGGCAGCGGATTGGAGCTGTCCCGCCTGTAGAGTCCCTCAGTGTCATAAACCAAGACGTGGAACGGGGCAGGCCGACGCCGTCGGCCTGCCCCGTTTTGTGCCCAAAGCCAGATACGGTGTTATCTACGGCGCGCTTGAGCCAGGCCCCCAGTTGTTGGGGATGTTGATCAGCGCGGACTCCAGGTCGGCCACGTCGCTCTGGCCACAGAAGTCCATGACCCGTCCAACTTCTTCCCGAAGCAGTTCCAGGATGTTGTGGACTCCGTCTTCGCCTTCGGTTGCCAGGCCCCAGAACAGGGGTCGGCCGATGCCAACGGCCTTGACGCCCAAGGCTAGGGCTTTCAGCACGTCGCTGCCGCGGCGTACCCCAGAATCCAGGTAAACTTCGCAGTTGCCCTTAACTGCATCGACGATCTCAGGGACCATCTCAACGGAGCTCATGGTCTGGTCCAACTGGCGTCCGCCGTGGGTGGACACCAAGATGCCTTCGACACCGCTTTCGGCCGCGATCTTGGCATCCTCGGCGACCCGGACACCCTTTAGAACCAGGGGCAGGGGGGTTAGGCTCCGTAGCCATTCCAAGTCTTTCCAGGTGATTGGGTCGGCCCGGGAAACATCCCAGCCGGGGGTGTCGTCAGTGCCGCTTATCTCGGACCGCGAGAGACCAGAGTCACGGAAGTTGCCCAACTCCAGCTTGCGCTCGAATTGATTGTGCAGGTCGCGCTCCTTGGGGCTTGGCACCGGTGTGTCTACAGTCAAGACGATGGCCTTGAATCCCGCGGCCTCGGCCCGGTGGACCAGCATCTCGGTGAGGGCGGCGCCCCGGTGGTAAAGCTGGAACCAGAGGGGTCCGGTGGCGGCTTCAGCCACCTCTTCCATACTGTTGTTGGAGGCTGTGCTGAGCATCATAAGTGTGTTCGAACGGCCCGCGGCCCTGGCGGTGGCCACTTCGGCGTCGGGATGGGCGATGCCGTGGCTGCCGGCGGGGCAGACAAACACTGGCATGCTGATGTCGGTGCCGAGCATGGTGGTCGCGATCTTACGTTCTTCAACGCTGCGCATGAAACGGGGGCGGATCGTCAGCTGGTCGAACGCGCTACGGTTCCGCTTGGTTGTGAACTCGTCCATGGCGCCGGCATCGATAAAGTCCCAACTGTCGTGGGGCAAAGCTAGCTTGGCCCTGGCTTCATAGTCGTAGAGATTGATGGGGTCGTTTGCCATCGGGTCCTCCTAAAATTACCAGGTTCGTACCCTCACACAGGCGTACTCAGAACATCATGAAAAGAGATACCGCAGTGAGGCCAAAATCGAACTTACTCTAACGTGAACAGAGGACGGTGGCAAGTGTGGCGGAACTTCTTGAAAAGTATGCAGAAGATAAATATTGTTCGACGATAATGGCGCGGTTTGATCCTATTGGCGCGTCACACTACCATCGGTTACATGGTCAAGACATTTCGGGACCAAGAATCTGAGCGCGCTTTCCAACGGCTGAGCCCGCTAGGAATCGGGGCGGGCGTTCAGCGCACAGGGCAGCGGAAGTTGCCTATCTTGGATGCAGCCGACTGCCAAGAGAGCCTTCACTGCTCTCCCCGTAGTAGGTTGGCTAGGATTACCAGGAGCGGAGAGAAACAGGGTGGCCAACGTTTCAATGACGGTTGGTGGCTGCGCTTTCGCTGGGACAACGGGGGTGTCTACGACGTTGAAATAAGCAATTACTGGTTAGGAGTGGCCGCATGACAACGGAAAAACTAACGTCGGTCCATCCCGGCGAGATTATCTTGGAAGA
>VFHF01000270.1 GCA_009392095.1 SAR202 cluster bacterium | reverse complement strand
TTGACAACACAGCTTTTCGCATGCTAGAATAGCGGAGCGTTTTCAGAAACTACTGAAGGCGTTCTTTTTTGCCCGGCACCAAAGATGAAAGAAGCTCCCTCGATTGAGGGAGCTTTTCTTGTTGCAGCGAAGTAGATTAGACAACCTTTGCACGCATGACTAATATAGCCTCTGACCCCACCTATTTTTCAAGTCAAGAGGAATGCAATGACACGAAGCGTGAGATTTACCAGCTTTGACTTTGACCAATCTAGATACGACTCCTTGCTGTCTGACTTTGAAGCTATTCAAAAAGGAGTATTGAATGGCATCTCTGGATTGATAGCGGTACGTGCAGTTAAGACATCTGAGAACCACATGTTCGTAATGTCTTCGTATGAGAGTATGGAAGCACTGAACGCGGCGAGCGCAACGCACGCCCAGGTCTTCGCGGGCTTCGCTAAATACATGGTTGGGGAACCAATCATCAGGTCAGGCGAAGTAATCGAAGCTGTAGACGGCCCAGCACCAGGCGTCGGGTATATGCGATTTACTCGTGCCATCTTCGACCCATCTAATTACGACGCGATGATGTCGTCCCTCGATGGCCAGCTAGAAAGGTTGTTTAAAGAGATTTCCGGGTTATATCGCTTACGTGTCGTAAGGATAGCCGAAGCCCCCGACCGGATGATTGCAGCGGCAGCGTACACTGACAAAAGCGCAGCAGATGCAGCGAGAGACACTGCACAGGCTGCACTGTCAGGCATGGCAGAATACATGACCGAACCACCTTTCGTAAGAGAAGGAGATTTAGTCTGGAGTTACGTGCGATAACCTCTTGCAGCAAGGTCTGGCAGGTATTCAGAGCCCCCTCAAAAGAAGAGTATTTATGACCACCCCAAGGTTCGCAATTTACCGGCCAATTCACAAAGCGGTACGTCAGGTCTTGTTCTCCACATCTCACAAGGTTGGTATGAGTGACTTCTCCGACGTCGCCGATGTCCAAGAAGCTCTAGAAGCGATAGACAGCATGCTCTCCCTACTTCACGCCCACCGAGAGCATGAAGACAAATACATTCACCCGCTGGCCGAGAGCAGGATTCCCGGGATTACAGCAAATTTTGAAGCAGACCATCTTGAAGATATCGCGCTTTCCACAGAGGTAGGGGAAGTCGCTGGCCGCATTCGAGCCGCCGGCGGCGAAGATAAGGTTCTTTTGGGAATCCAATTGCACGAACTGCTGAACGCATATATCGGAATCTATCTCGGTCACTTGTACCGGGAGGAGACTGTTATGCAGCAGGCACTTTGGGACAATTTCACTGATGAAGAAATCCTCGCCATAGATATGGAGATAGTCGCCAACGTCCCGCCACAGATGATGGCGGAACTTATCCCATTGATGTGTAGAACATTCAGCCCAGCAGACCTAGCGCCGGTCCTGGCCGGCGTCAAAGCTAACGCGCCATCAGAGTTTGTAGAGCAAGTTTTAAAGATAGCGGAAGAAGGCTTGCCGCCGCGCTCATGGGCTAAAGTGAAAGCCACCTTGGATCATTTGAGTTTGTCTGGGGCCGCCGGCGGCGGGCCGGCAGGCGAATAGAAAAGGGCCGCCGCCAGCGTGAAACGTTGGCCTTTTTCTATTGGCAATTATTTGGTGATTAGGTGTCACTGTAGTAAAGTCCCGCCATCTTGCTAATCGGAGGGATACTAATGTCTTCAGTTACCGAAGCGTGGAAAGCATGGCAGGAAGGCCTTGCCAATAAAGATTCCAGCAAACTCGGAGAGTTCTTCACCGACGATTTCCAGTTCGTTTCCGCGTCAGGAACTAGGAATAAACAGGAGACGTTGGATTGGACTGCCGCTGGTGGCAACCCGACGAGCATAGATGATTTGGAAGTGTTGTATGAGAACGATGAGGTAGCCGTCCTTTACCACAGTGCTAATAGACCGAACGTAGTGATGGCTCTTTACACAAAGAGGGGCGACAAATTCTCTCATTGTAGAACCGTCCGACAGGAGGTCTAAATGGCGTCCGAAAAGTGTCCGAACTCTTCACCACATGGCAACACGTGGCGCTAGGTTTGGGCCGGTATTAGCCTCAAAATCTAGACGTCGCAACACATGGCACCATTTCGCACTAGGCATGGTATCAAGCTCAAAACCCAGTGGGCGCAACCCCGTGGCGGTTCATGACCTTCGGCACCGCTTTTCTATTACTGACCTGGAACTAAGCATGCACCTGCGGACGGTTGTTGCACGAATACCCCGGTTAGGCGATTAACCTCTTTTCGTCTAGTATCAGGTTAAGACCACTCATTATCGGGTGGCCAGATGTTAGTGCAACCTCTCCCGGCACCTTGAGCTGACGTCTCAGCTCGCCACTCATCAGCCATGCCCCTGAATTTCAGGTAATGAGGCGATTGTTGATGAGCCTTGAATGCGTCCTCATCTTTATAAACCTCATAAACCCATACTCTATTGATATCGTTCGAGTCCTGGATAACGTTGAATTGCAGGCATCCTGGTTCGTCATTCTGGGCATGACTAGCATTCTCTTTTATTCCAGCTACAAACTGTTCCTTGAACCCTTCCTTAATTTGGATTGGAACGTTAACGATGTACATCACACCTCCTGTACCGCTTTGAATCCCACGGCCAAGGATACCTCAAAAGTGCGTGAAGGGCTTCGACGATTAGACAACTCCCACTCTCGTGACTATCATGGCCTCCGACCCTGATTCTATTTCTGGATTGGAGGAACCTTATGCCAACCTACATCAATTTTCTCAGCTTCACGGAACAAGGTGTCAAAACAATCAAAGACCTTCCCGCCCGGATAGCGGCTGGCCGTCAGGCTATTGAAGCCAATGGTGGCAAACTGCTTAATTATTACCTGACGATGGGCGCACAGGATGCCGTAATTGTTTTGGAGGCTCCTGATGATGAAACCGTGGCGAGCATAGCACTTGCAACAGCGGGCCTGGGCAATATCCGCACCACGTCTATGAGGGCGTTCACAGAAGCAGAGATTCCTGGCGTTCTCAGCAAAATGCCATAACGCCTCAGACTCTTTAGCGCATCTGGCAAATGAAAGCCCTACAGATTGTTGTTTAGGGGGCTTTTCTTGTTTCAGCAAAGCAGATTAGACAACCACCACATGTGTAGCTAATATGGCCTCTGGCCCCAAGCCCATTTTACGTTCGGAGGACGGAATGTTATTTCATATAACGGCTACCC
>VFHF01000269.1 GCA_009392095.1 SAR202 cluster bacterium | reverse complement strand
CATCAGCGTCTCGACCGTGGGCAACCACGTGAGCAACATCCTTAACAAGACCGGCGCGGTCAACCGGACAGAAGCTGCCAGCCACGCTAATCAGCACGGCCTAGTAACGGCAGACCCCGCTCAGTAAGCCAACATCATCCGCTGAATTTCGGCTTTGTCCTTGGTCTTCTCCAGTGCCAACATCAGCAAAATGCGCGCCTTCTTGGGCGTGAGGTTGTCAGCTACTATATAGCCGTCCTCGGTGAACCGGCGGGTCTGCATCACCCTTCCGCTGCCAGTATGCGTGGCAATCACCACGGGTAGCCCGGCATCCGATACTTCCTTCAACGCCGCCATGAATGGGGGCGGCGAGCCACCGCTGCCCAGCCCGGCAGCCACCAGGCCGTCCACTTTGGCTTGAGCCAGGGCCTTGATCACCAGCCCGTCAGCCCCGGCATAGGCAGGCACGATGTCTACCCTCGGCAGTTGGTCTAAACCGTCGACATCAAACTCGGAATCTACGGTGTGGGCGCGGTCCGGGTGGCGATAAAAGACCACCTCTTCATCGGAATCTGCGTAGCCCAAGAACCCGAAGTCCGCGGCCTGAAACGTCTCCAGGCGGTAGCTGTTGGTCTTGGTCACATCCCTTGCCGCCTGGATCTGGTTGTTCAAGATGGTCAAAACGCCCCGGCCCGCCGACTGGGGCGCCGCCGCCACTCGGATGCAATCGATCAGGTTCACATCAGAGTCGGTGCCCAAGCCGGTGGGCGGACGCATGGCGCCGGTAACCACGACGGGTTTGCTGCTCTTGATAGTCAGGTTCAGGAAATAGGCGGTTTCCTCCAGAGTGGCAGTCCCGTGGGTGACCGCCACGCCCGCGGCATCAGGATCATCTCTGAATATCTGGTTGATCCGGTTCGCCAGTCCCAGCCAGTGCTCCGGCGTGACATCAGTGCTCCCCAGATTCAAGAACTGCTCGGTCCTGACGTCGGCAAACTCCAAAACTTCCGGCACCCTGGCCAAAAGTTCATCGATCGTCAGATGCTTACCGTCGTAGCTGTAGTTCGTGTAGTCCGTGCGGGTACGCCCCACGAAGGAGATACTTCCACCTGTCCCCACCAGGTAAACCTTCGGCTTGCTTTGACTAGTCATATAAAAACTCCCTGTTAAATAAAACCGTGCCTGGAACAGTCTCCGTTCCTCCCCAACGCCCAGCAGTATACGACGGGGCTGCCAGATAGATACAGAGGGACAGGCACTCCGCCGCTATGGGGCCATCAAGTCGGTAATTATGGGCCGACTCCGCTAAAGTGCCTTCCTCAACATGGGTACATGTGCTATTCTCAATATTGTCGGGTGAAGTAATACGTTTCTCGTAATCGAGACCAATTTCCTGCCTCGGGCCACTAGATTTATTCCCCTGGCCCTTGGCGAAAAAGGCCGCTTGAAACCAACAACACTTAAAAATCGAAAGACCCAGCATCTACCGGACCGGTTGGTCTGGGGCCGGACCCGTAGCTGGTAAGGAGGCGACCTCAAATGTTGGCCCTTTGGATGCTCAGAGCGTTGAGCGCGGGGGGTCTTGGGGTGATCGGCTGGCAGCTCGGATTATTTATATCGGAATCATCAACAGATAAAGCAGAATTCATTCCTTGGGGTCTTGGATTGACCCTGGCCGGCGCAATAATCGGGGGCATATTAGTCCCCTACCTGATCCTCAAGCTCTGGCGCATGAGCGCTGAATACATCGATTCACTATCCGGCTCGGCATTAATCTCAGGCACGGTAGGCCTACTCGTAGGCTTGGTTGTTGCCTCACTTGTCTCCATACCCCTGTACTCACTATCCGGTTGGCCCAGTTGGGGCGTGCCGGTCGTCGTGCATGTTGTCTTAGGCCTTTTCGGACTTGGGCTGGGGGTCCAACGGGAGCGGGATGTGCGCGCCATATTCCCTGGACTGGAAGTCCCTGCCATGCGCGCTGAACATTCCATGGGCTCAACAATGAATGGGGCCGGAGTGACCTCCAACGGCAACGGTTGGACCGGAAAGGCCGACAAGGTCAAATCCTTGACCTCCTCTCGTAATGGAAACATCCTCGTGGACACCAGCGCGATCATCGACGGACGGATCGCCGACCTTAGTATCACCGGTTTCCTGGAAGGCTCTTTAATCGTGCCCCGTTTCGTGTTGGATGAATTGCGTCACATCGCCGACTCCAGCGATCCGCTCCGGCGCAACCGTGGCCGTCGCGGCCTGGAAGTCTTGGGCAAGCTGCGGAAAGACGAGGCGGTGCCACTGGAAGTTCTGGACGTGGGAGTGGAGAACGGCAACGAGGTGGACGCAGTCCTAGTCCAATTGGCCCGGGAGATGAAATCGGCCATCCTCACCACCGATTACAACCTCAACCGCGTTGCCGAGCTTCAAGGCGTCCAAGTCTTGAATGTGAATGAACTGGCCAACGCTCTCAAGTCCATCGTTCTCCCCGGTGAAGAACTGCGAGTGAACATAGTCCAAGAGGGTAAAGAAGTAGGCCAGGGCGTGGCCTACCTGGATGATGGCACGATGGTCGTCGTAGAGGGCGGCCGGCGCTACCTGAACGCCTTCCATGATGTGGTAGTCACCAGAGTCTTGCAGACGGCGGCCGGACGCATCATCTTCGCCCAACCCAAGGGCGAATAGCCTCGAACTCCCTGGTTTACGTTCTTAAAGACGCGGAGAAGCGGTGGTCAAAACAGGCGCGGTTATAGTCGCTGCCGGACGCAGCACCCGTATGGGCGGAGTGGACAAGACTTTCGCCCCCATACTGGGCAAGCCTCTGGTGGCCCATACCCTGGACCGCTTCGAATCTTTCTCGCTGGTCGACCAGATCGTGCTGGTCCTGGCCGAGGATTCTCTGAAACGAGGCCGGGAGTTAATCCAAGAGCAAGGCTACCGGAAGGTGACCCACGTCTGTGCCGGCGGTGAGAGACGCCAGGACTCGGTCAAGAACGGACTGGGCTTGCTTTCTGGGTGTGACTGGGTCATGGTCCATGACGGCGCCCGGCCCTGTTTCGACGAAGCCATGCTGCAGCGTGGACTGGACGCGGCTGCCGAATTCGGTTCGGCCATAGCCGGAGTGCCTGTCAAAGACACCATCAAGCTGGTATCCACCGGCCAGATGGTCACCGAAACCCCTGACCGCTCCCTGCTCTGGGCCGCACAGACTCCCCAAATCTTCCGCTACACCCTCTTATCCGAAGCCCACCGTGATTGCACTCAAGACGTAACTGACGACGCAGCCATGATTGAGTCCCTGGGCCACCCTGTAAAAATGTTCCTGGGAGCCTTTCAGAATATCAAAGTCACGACTGCCGAAGACCTGATAATCGCTGAGGAGTTTCTGAAATCTGCTTCGAGTCACATTTGATGGCATCCACTCGTCCTGAGCCCGTCGAAGGATTCCGGCTGTGCCGCAGTCATAGTTAACCGCCGGTCACACGTCCTTGAAGGGACAAGTATCCTAGCGTAAACTTTTCCCGATATGTCCACGCCCAAAAACCCTGAATCTCAGGAATCGCGCTCAGGAATCGGTTTCGACTCCCATCCTCTGGCTGAAGGGAGAAAGCTGGTGCTGGGCGGCGTGACCATCCCTCATGACAAGGGGCTTTCCGGCCACAGCGACGGAGATGTGCTGGTCCACGCCATCATGGACGCCCTCCTTGGTGCGGCCAATCTGGGAGACAAAGGTATCCATTTCCCCTCCAGCGACCCCCAATACAAGGACATATCCAGCCTCATCTTGCTGGAGCGAGTCGGCGTTCTGGTCGCCCAGGATGGTTGGCGGCTCTCAAACGTAGATGCTACAATCCTGGCACAAAATCCCAAGCTCAGTCCCTTCAATGCGGAGATGCGGGAAAACGTGGCCGGGAACCTGTCCGTTTCTCCTGACCGAGTCAGCGTAAAGGTCACCACCACCGACTACCTGGGGTTCGTGGGCCGGGAAGAGGGGATCGCCGCCATAGCCGTGGTTTCCTTGATGTCCGCGATTCTCGGTGGCCAGTTATGACTGGCTCCGTTTGATTCATGAAGCTATATAACACCCTCAGTCACGAAGCCCAGGAATTTGCTCCCGCCGACGGCAAGACGGTCAAGATGTACGTCTGTGGGGTCACGCCTTATTCCTCCACCCACGTCGGCCACGCCCTAAGTTACGTCGCGTTCGACACGCTCCGGCGGTATCTGGAGTTTCTTGGCTTCGACGTTCTCCACGTCCAGAATTTTACCGACGTGGACGACAAGATCATCAACCGCGCCAAAGAACAGGGGATCGAGCCCGACGAACTTGCCGAAGAGTTCATCGACGATTTCTACCGGACCATGGATGCGCTGAACATCCAGCGGGCCCATGTCTATCCCAGGGCAACCCAGGAGATCGGTCCGATCATCGAGACCATCCAGACGCTGGTGGCCAACGGCTCGGCCTACCCGGCGGGCGGCGACGTTTTCTTCCGCGTTACCAAGAAGGACGACTACGGAAAGCTCAGCCACCGGACACTGGACGGGATGCAGGCCGGCGCTAGGATCGAGATCGACGAGAACAAAGAGCATCCCATGGATTTTGTCCTCTGGAAGGGCGCACGCCCGGGAGAGCCGTCATGGGAGAGCCCCTGGGGATCGGGAAGGCCCGGCTGGCACATCGAGTGCACGGCCATGTCCATGACCTACCTCGGCGCAACGCTAGACATCCACGGCGGCGGCCAGGACCTGATCTTCCCCCACCACGAGAACGAGATCGCTCAGAGCGAGGCGGCCACCGGCGAGGCGCCCTTCTCCAAGTACTGGGTGCACAACGGCCTGCTGCAACTGGGCGAAGACAAGATGAGTAAGTCCTTGGGCAACCTAGTGTCGGTGGAAGATGCCTTAGAGAATTACACGCCCGACGCCATCCGCCTGTATTTCTTGAGCTCCCACTACCGCAGCTCGCTCAGCTACAGCGACGAAGGCTGCGACGCCATGGAGCGCAGTGCTGACCGTCTGCGCCACGTTCTCAGGCCCGAAACTGAATCAGCCGGCGAACCCATGGATGCAACTGCGTTCGAAGAGCAGTTCATGGCCGGCATGGACGACGACCTTAACACCCCAAAGGCGCTGGCGGCCCTTTTCGACCTGTCCCGGGAGATGAACCGCCAACGTGACGAAGGACACTCCATCTCCGCCGCCCAAGACTGCCTGCGCCACCTGGGCTACATTCTGGGTCTGACTTTCAACGAACGGGCGTCGTCTCTGAAAATCGACGCTAAGTCATATAACGCTATGGCTCAAGAACTCCAGGTCAAGATCTCAGAGACCGGGCAGGCCGAATTATCCGAGTTGTTCGCTGACTCCAACTCGGATGTGGAAGCCGTGTCCGCGAAAGACATTGACCGGCTGGTGGACATACGGACCACCTGCCGGACTTATAAGCAGTTCGGCTTGGCCGATGAGATCCGTGGCTGGCTGGAGAGTCAGGGCGTTACGGTGGAAGACTCTGCGGCGGGCAGCATCTGGGAATACCGCCCCACTTCCTAACGCCGCCCTACGTAATCAAATCGTCCGGAGCGCCCTGGGCTGAACGGAGCCAAAACTGATGCCCGATTCCCTCATCTACTCTCTCGCCCAGGTTCTCGGGCGGGAAAACATCCTCACTGACCCCTACGACCTGGACCGCTATTCCGGTGACGCCCTCTCCCCATCACGCGCCTTCGGCGCAGAAGACTCTTTCAAGCGTTTGGCCGACGTCGTGGCCCGCCCTGGTTCCACCGAAGATGTGCGCGCCGTTTTAATGCTTGCCAACGAGTCGGGCACACCGGTGATCCCCTTCGGCGCCGGCACCGGAGTCATGGGCGCCACCGTGCCGGCCAGGGGCGGCATCACTCTGGACCTACAGCGCATGAACAAGATTCTGACCATCAACCCTACTGACATGACTGCTGAGGTAGAGGCCGGCGTGGTACTCGAAGACCTGGAAAACGCGCTCTTCGACCTGGGGTTAATGCCCGGCCATGACCCTTACAGCGTGCCCATCGCCACTGTGGGCGGGACAATATCCACCAACGGCGTCGGCTACCGCGCCGGCGCTTACGGCCCCATGGGAGACCAGGTCGTAGCTTTGGAAGCCGTGTTGGCCGATGGCCGAATCATGGGCACCAGGGCAGTCCCCAACCAGTCATCCGGCCCGAGCCTGAAGCACCTGTTCATCGGCTCGGAAGGCGTATTCGGCGTGATCACCAAAGCGACGATCCGTGTGTTCCGCCTGCCAGAGGCCCAAGTCTTTTCCGCCCTAGCCTTCGACACCTTCGACCAAGGCTTCAACGCCGCGGCCGAGATGTTCGCCCTGGGGATTCGCCCCACGCTGGTAGACCTTACAGAAGAAGGTGAAGGCATCACCTTCCACCTGCTATTTGAGGGCTTCAGAGAAGGTGTCCAAGCCACTGGGAAAAGAGCAGTAGCGGTGTGCGCCGAGTTCGGCGGGCGGATGCTAGGGCCGGAACCGACCGAGGCCTACTGGGCAGACCGGCGTCAGTCGGCCGAGAACTACAAAGTGTCAGCCCTAGGCAAGCCCCGCAGCGTCCGCTGGAGCCGTTGGCGCGGTCGGCGTGGATTTGACTACCTCCACCTGGGCCTGCCCATCTCAAAGGTGCTGGAATACCGCAAGCGGAGCGATGAGATCATGTCGAGATCAGGCGTCCGGGTCGTCGAGTATGCAATCTGGTCCCGGCCCGAGTTGTTCTCCATGCTAATCATCCCAGATTCAGCGGCAGCGGTCTCAAATGAGAGTTTGGGCGAAACAGTGGAACAGGTGCTGACATTGGCCCAGGACATGGGCGGAATCATGGAGTATTGCCACGGAGTGGGCGTAAAACTGAACCATCTGCTTGCGAGAGAGATGGGGGTCGGTCAGGACATGGTACAGGCTATCAAACAGGCATTAGACCCCAACAACATCATGAACCCCGGCAAACTCGGCCTCTAAGTTCCGTTTTTATTCGCTAGACCAAACAAAGGAACGGATCCGACGCCACCTCAATGCGCCTCTCTGAGCGAGAAGTTATTTTCCTCGACTTTTTCCACTCTAATCTCTTTTCTTTTAGCTATTTCCGTAATCATTCCGTCGTAATCGGAAATAAACGAAAGAATACCGGCCGCCACGGTCAATTGATAACTTGATATCCACCATCATGAAATCTGATAATATCAGGCTCATACTATACGTTGACACAATAAGATGACATATTT
>VFHF01000268.1 GCA_009392095.1 SAR202 cluster bacterium | reverse complement strand
TGTATTCCAGCGTCGACCGAACTGGTGTGCTCCTCTTCACAACTCAAACATCAAGTCAGATGAGATGAAGGCCATTAGGGCCGGGTATAAAGAGATGTTTGAGCTTTGTGGCCAAACACGGGCAGGATTTTTGCATACTGCTGACCCAAGAAACACTTTTGAAGTTCCAGAAAAAGAACGATATGAATTTTGGGAGCATCTTTACGCCAGTAAAGGTTTCGGTATATGGCAGGGGAATTTTATGGATGTGCTAACTGATTCGAACGCTAACAAGGCTATGTCAGATTTCGTTGCAGATAAGATTCGAGGGCGCGTGAATGATCCTGAAGTGGCAGAGAAATTGATTCCCAAAGATCATGGGTTTGGGACAAGGCGGGTTCCTCTCGAAACAGGATATTACGAATCCTACAATCGAGAAAATGTCGAGCTTATAGATATAAACGAAACACCCATCAAGAGGATCACTCCAAGGGGAATATTAACAACTGATAAAGAGTTTGATTTTGATCTCATAATCTATGCGACAGGATTCAATGCGATACTGGGCAGTTACGACAGAATAAATATCATGGGTGTTAACGGGTGCAGATTAAAAGAGCAATGGAGTCAAGAGTTATCGACCTTTCTAGGCCTCCAGATCCATAACTTTCCTAATCTGTTTATGATTCTAGGGCCGCATGCACTCTTAGGGAATAATCCCCGGAGTATCGAATTCAACGTCGAATGGATAACCGACTTGATGCAGCATATGAAAGAACGAGATCTGACACGTGCAGAAGCCACACCTGAAGCGGTTGCCATCTGGCATGAATACGTATTGGAACAAGGTGAAGGCCTTTTGACCAATCAAGTAGATTCTTGGATGACTGGCATCAACAGTAACCTGGAGGGTAGGCAAAAGCGAATCATAGCCATTTATAGAGGCAGTCAGTATTCTTATCGAGAGCGTTGCAATGAAGTTGCTGAAAGCGGATATGCAGAGTTGAACCTGATGTGACAACCAAGTCCAACCAGCTTGACCCTTACCGTTCCTTAGCCTGCAACGACCGTACTAGCACTTATCAGAACCTGAACTGATACGCGAATGCCAATGCTGCCGAATCCGATTAGGCGGCTCTAATTCCGAACGAGTATCCCCACAGGATTATCGTTGGGGAATGGTAATTTACAGTTCCACCAAGACTCCTACGCGTCGCCCTTACGCACGTGGCTCAAGGCCTCACGAATCTCGTCCGTATCCAGGACAATCTCAGTTAAACCTACTTGGTCTTCATAGATATCAGGGTCTATCTGAGCTTTAATCTCGGGTTCAGTTATGTGGTAGACGGGCAGATTCAAGTTGGCTCCCGCCAATACGCCGGCCCAGGACGGGTCTCCCTCTGTAACGGTCAGGCCATATAGCCTGCTACTTTCGGCGTTTGGCGTCCCTAGAATCACCACCATCCCTTCCGTACCGAGGCGATCAGCCACCTGCTTAATCTCATCCTGACCGTCCAGGTCAAGCGCACCGGCGGAGGTTCAAACGAAGCAGTGGGTCACGTCCAGCACAACTTCAGCGCCAGCGCTCCGGACGCACAGCGAAATGGCGCTGCCCTGCACTCCGTCTCGCTCACCCAGGGCGATGATCTTCTTGTTCTTTAGGTCCATCAGGCTCGGCCTCTTCTAAGTTAGTGATTCTTTTCTAAGATAAAGGACATACCGTCCGATAGTTGGGTCATGCGTCCCAGAAACAAACTACCCTTGGCCAAAAACATAGCCCGTTCCATTTCGCCGGCTTTAATCCGGTCCACTGCATGGGCCAAAAAGGGGACCGCGGAAGCGATATGGCCTTGGGTAGGGGAATAGCCCAACATCCCATGTTCTTCAACAAAAGCCGGTATTTCGGCCTTGGCAATCTCTTTGTTCACCGTGGCCATGGCGGCAATCATACGGTAGTTGAGCAAAGGGACGTCTCCGCTCCCGCCGGGTTCCGTCACCTCAGGATTGTGCAGTTCTGTGGCATACTTGTCCACATCACCGAACCGCAGGCCCAGACGCTCCAAGGGCTCGGAGACCAAACATTTCATGATTGCTTGCTGAGAAGACCCGGCGCCTACCGTGTGCCTGCCTATGGAGTCGAGACGCAGTTTGGGTGATATACCGTCGTCCTCGCCAATCATGATTGCCGTGGCTGCCAAGACGTCTTCCAACACTGGTTGGTCATGGTCCAGATGCCCTCGAAATTTCATACCTAGCTTTGCTAGTGAGCACCCTGCCACCACCGCCACCTGCCTGTAAACGCCGGAGTTCACCAAAGCCGCCGCCATAACCATGGCGTGCACCGGGCCACAGCAGAAAGCCTTTACATCCGATCCTGAGGCATTGCTGCAGCCGCACATCTCGGCGATTCCCTTGGCCAGATTACCGCCGCCCCGTTGGTATCTCTCGCCAACAGCCTCTTCGCCACAATTGATAACGTACGGTATATCGTTGGGGTCGGTGCCAAGCTGCGACATCAATGTGCGGAAAGCCATTGCGGCGCTGACCTTACAGGACAGGTTTTCCAGAAGCACGTCGGGAGTCAGAGTGGCGTCTTGGTCATGGGCTCCAACTACACATCCAACAGTCCGTCCGTCACCGAGTTGCAGCGGTAACCTCTCCGCCGATTCAGCGAGCATCTCTTTTATCTTTAAATGGGAGTGGCCCTGACCCAGTTTTTCCAGGTCATACTTTGAAATCAATGGGTGGTCGGCAAAAGTGGCCAATATATCTTTTATGAAATCCTCATCCAGGCGGACAAGGTCAAAGGAGTCGCCGATCTTCAGCAGACCGTAGAATTCTTCTTCGGGCATTATCTCGCCGTGGGGGTTCCACCTGGGGGATTCGCCGGTCAACCTGTGCCACGGCCTAGGAGTCTTCAGAAGTTCATCCGGGTAGATGCCGCCGAGAAACGCGCGGTTGGGAAGATAAGCAGCGGCCTCTGAGAAAGAGCGGAGATGAGAAGCTAAATCGGTCGCCAGTCCTGGATCCAGCATCAAGTCCCGAGAGGGTTTGGAACCGTGTTGAACCAGACCAGGTGTGTGGGCCAAGAAGTAGCGGACGCCCTGAATCACCGGCGCTTTTGAGGCAGTTTCAGTTTGCATGTTGGTCGGTCGAGTATAGCAGTGGGTTTTGGGCAGTTCAAACACGTTGGACCAGCCACAGGAGAGGGTTGCCAAAACACTGTATGGGCCGCATCATAAACACGATTTTCGAAGAATCCAAACTAACCAGAGGACAATATGCTCCTGACGCTGGCCATCCACGATATTGGCTCAATCGCCCTTGGCGCCGCGACGAAATTAGAAGGAAACAAGTTGGAAGTGGACCCGGTCGAACTGCGGCAACTTCTATTGGAAGACAGCCGATTGCAGTCTGTTGACATTGAGACCGTAAGCCCCGGCGAAGAATGCCGGATCGGGGTCGTCTACGACATAATTGAACCACGAACCAAGGAGCCCGGTTCGGGATCAGATTTTCCTGGCATCCTGGGCCCCATCAAGATGGCGGGCCAAGGAACCACTCATGTTTTGCGCGGCGCAGCGGTTACGGTTGTTGATGATGGCGCTACCCTGGAGAACGCCAAAATACTCGAGATGACCGGGCCTGCGGGCGAAGCCTCTCCATACACGTCACTGCATCACCTGGTTATCACCCCGCACCCGGTTCAAGGACTAGAACGCCACACTGGGCTCGCTGTAACCCGCCTGGCATCTGTGACGACAGCGGTTTATCTGGCCAAATGCACTCTGGATATCACACCAGCCTCCGCGGAGATCTTCGACTCGGAAGGACCCTTTGTGAAAGGCAGGGAGGGTCTCCCGCGTCTCGCTTACATTGGACAAATCCACTCCAGGCAGAGAGTGGCCGAAATAGACGAAAAGATTCTTTACGGTGACAACACGGCCGGGATGGTGCCGGTCTTACTCCACCCCAATGAATGGCTTGACGGCGCGGTTGTAACTTGCAATCGGGCAATGGGAGCAGAAACCTACTTTTACCAGAATCACCCAGTGATCACCGAACTGTACCGCCGGCATCAACAAGATGAGATCACCTTCGTTGGGACAATAGCCACCGTAGCCGCATCCGATAACGAAGAGAGGGATCGGATTTGTATGCTTGCCGCAGAGCAAGCCAAGTGGAACCTGTCCGCAGATGGCGCCGTCCTCACGAAATACGGGGGAGGCGCGCCCCATGCCGACATGGCCCAGACGGCACTCCGATGCGAGGAACTTGGTATACGGACAACCGTCCAAGTGTCCGATATGTCCTGGGACCGTCGCGCAGAGTCTGCGTTGCTCTTCAACTACCCGGAGGTCGACGCTATAGTGTACGTTGGCGGCCGAGACACCGATTGGCAGGTACCGGCGTCAGGCAGGGTTATCGCTGGCAACGGAGAGGTTGCCGAAGACTTGGGTGCGCCCCGAAAACTGATTTCTACCAACGTCTGTGGAGTAGCCAGCCAGCAGGGTATTTCTCGGCTGCGCGCCTTGGTCTACTAAACGTAATCCAAATCCCTAACGAAAGTTGAAGTTACTCACCCGACCAGGGAGGTCTGCCTTATGCGAGTTGTCCATTATCTGAACCAGTTTTTCGGCGGTATCGGCGGAGAAGAACATGCCGACACAGAATTCCAAGTCCATGATGAACCAGTGGGTCCGGGCCGGCTGTTGGAGCAGATATTGGGAGAAGACGCTCAGATAGTTCGCACAATCGTCTGTGGAGATAACTACGCAACAGAGAATATGGACGCTCTGACAGCATTCGTGGTTGAGAAGACCAAAGAGGTCCAGGCAGACCTTTTCGTTGCCGGGCCTTGTTTCGAGGCGGGCCGCTACGGTGTGGCCGCAGCGGGATTATGCGTTGCTGTGTCATCCGAGTTGGATATTCCCGTTGTAACCGGGATGGCCACGGAGAATCCGGGCGTTGACCTCCACCGCCAATCTTTATTCATCGTGGACTCAGGCCAAAACGCCGCAGCCATGCGTGATGTCCTGACCAAGATGTCGGAAATGGCCCACAAACTGGCTGAGGGCTGTCAGATCGGGTCGCCAGAAGAAGAAGGGTATATCGCCAGGGGCATACTTAAGGACGCCTTCGTCGAAGATACCGCCGCCGAGCGTTTGGTCGCCATGTTAAGCGCCAAGGTCAATGGTGAGTACTTCGCATCTGAACTCCCGGCGCCCAGTTTTCCCGCGATTACCTCACCTGCCCCGGTTGTCGATATGTCTAAGGCAAAAGTGGCCATCATAACTGATGGAGGCCTGGTCCCAGCAGGAAACCCAGATAACATATCTGCCTGGGCGGCCACCAACTGGGGTGCGTACGATATCTCCGGCAAGGATGGTCTCCAGGGTGATGATTACGAAGTGAGTCACCGTGGTTACGACACGCGTTACGTTGAGCAATCCCCAGATCGGCTGGTCCCGGTAGACGCGCTCCGTGAGTTGGAAGAGTCCAACATCATTGGCGAGCTACACAACAAGTTTTTCTCCACATCGGGCTTGGTAAATCCCATTGCCAACAGCCGCCGCCTGGGCCGTGAGATCGCTGAGCAATTAAAGGAATCCGAAGTCGACGCCGTGATCCTCACATCAACTTGAGGCACCAGCACTCGCAGCGGCGCTGCGATAGCTACCGAGTTGGAAAAAGCTGGTATTCCAGTGTGTCACGTAACCTCCGTCGTCCCCGTCGCCAAGATGGTAGGCTCAAACCGAATCGTACAGGGTCAGGGCATCGTCCATGTGATGGGCAACGCAGATCTGCCCGCCGAAGAAGAGAAAGAATTGCGTCGCAAGACGGTCCTGCAGGCGATCGAGGCCCTAAAGAACGAAGCTCCTTCCACTTAATCCATCCTGGGATAGAACTAGCTGATATGTTTCGTTTCTCCGTGCGTCCAAATCGCGCTCATCTTATTGATTGGCGGGAGTGGGGCGAGGACGCTTTCGAAGAGGCTCGCCAGCAAGACAAACTGGTAGTTTTGTTCATAACCGCTTTTTGGTGCGGCTTCTGCCAGCGGATGGATGAGAACGCACTCTCCGACGACGAGACCATTGCCCTGCTTAACGCGTTCTTCATCCCTATCAGGGTTGAAGAGTCGCAACGGCCCGATGTTGATCTTCGCTACAACCAGAGCGGCTGGCCGTCAATCGCAATACTGACTCCCGATGGTGGGCATCTGTTCACCGTTAACTACTTGGACACCGACCCTTTCGTTGATCTTCTGGTCAGGACGGTGACCCAGTTCCAGTCAGATAAAGACACCCTATTGCAGTCGGCAACCCACCCTCAGTTAGTGGACTTAACGCAGGCGAACGACTCCCAGCCGCTGGCGGCGTCGTTAGTTGGGGAAATCGCCGGTATGGTCGAGGGATTGGGAGATAGGGAGAATGGCGGCTATGGCTCCTATTTCAAATTCATCCACGCCGAGGCCAACGAGCTACTGCTATACCTTTACGAGACCAGTGGCGAAACCGCCTATTTAGACCACGTTGTCTTTACTCTAGGCAAGATGCTCCAAAGCGAGACGTTCCATTCCGAAGAAGGTGGTTTCTTCCGTTACTCCTCCAAGCCAGATTGGAACGAGCCACACCCCGAGAAGCTCTTAGAAGACCAAGCCTCTCTTATCGGAAATTTTCTGCACGTTTATCTGCTTACCGGAGGCGAAGCATACAGAAAATCCGCCGAAGAACTTTTAGAATTCCTTGACTCCACATTCCTCGACACTGAAGGCGGCGCGTTCTTCGGATGCCAGGACTATGTGCGCACAGAAGACCGCGTTGAGTCGTCCCCCATGATCTCGGTGATCGACAATTACATCTACTGCGACGCCAACGCACGCACCGCCGTTTCTCTCCTGGACGCTTGGTGGATCTTGGGCCGGGAAGATTGCCGAGAGCGGGCACGACTGGTCCTAGAAGTTCTATGGAAGTCACTTAGGGCCTCGGATGGCGGAATGTATCACTATTCAGACGGAGAGCCCCACGCTCCTGGACTTTTGGCCGATACGGCGGCAACGGGTGGAGCGTTTCTGAAAGCCTACTCTGTGCTTCAGGACGAGGAATACCTAGACCGAGCCAAGTTACTAGCGGCCGACCTGGTTTCCATGCACCGGAGCGCTGATGGAGGTTTCTTTGATATCAGTCAAAAAGGCCCCGCCAACTTGCAGGTCCCCATAGCGGAACTTCCGCAAAATGCTGCTGTCGCTTCTTTCTTTGTTCGCCTGTCAGACCTGACCGGCGAACTGACCTACCGAGAAGAAGCCGTCTCGGCCTTAAAGCGATTCCCCGGCGCCCACCGCCAGTTCGGCGCTTTCGCCGCGGGGTTCGGCCAGGCCCTTGCCAGGCTGCTCACTTTACCGCTGATTGTTACGATTAACGGTTCCCCCGGCAGTCCAGATGTTCGAGATTTAACGCTGGCCGCCACAACACAACTGGGACACGGAGACGTGGTCATCAATTTTCAAGAAGTGTCGCAGGGAACTAACGCCTGGGCTGACATCCAAATGAGGGGCCGCCTACTCGGTTCCATATCCGACCCTGCAAATTTTAAACCCGACAGAATCAGAGAATTAGCGAGCAACTAGAACTTCAATTTAGCGCAAAGCTAACAATCTGGAGGCAGTCCAATGGCAAAGATTTATGGATCTAACCACGTTAGCAGCCTACCGCAACCTAAGGCCCTCAAGAGTCTGCGGTTGATTTCTACCCGATAATTTGAGGTGTTGTTCGATGCGACCACATCCATTATCCGCCTCGCCAAGCGCTGTGCTAACGAAAATAATCTAGCAGCTTAATAGTTATCCGTCGATATTAGGCACGAAAAGGGGAAATGGTGCCCCAGGTAGGATTCGAACCCACGACCCCCTACTTAGAAGATATCCCAGCCTTGAGTGCTGTGCTTCGTGCCTGGCTTAGTTCGAGAAAATGTATAGTCATCGTCTGGGCAGCATTGATCGCCTACCCCTCAATCCCGAGGAGTTTTGCCGCTGTCCCACCGAGAATCTTGATCCGGTCCTCGTCGCTTAGACCGGGAATCGACATGATATGGTCGACCGGAGCGGTGTTCCATGGGAACGGGTAATCAGTACCGAGGACCACGTGATCGATACCCGCCTCAGCGATGAGGTGCCGCATGCCCTCGTCAGTGAACATGATCGAATCGAAATACAGTTGGCCACCCCAGATGTATTCGGTCGGCTTCTTCTCAGGTAATGGCCCGACCCGGTCCGGGAAAGTCGTGATAACCGCGTCCGAACGGTTGGCATAGGACGGCAGGAATCCACCGCCGTGTGAGGCGCAGATCTTGAGACCTGGAAAGCGATCGAGCGTACCTTCGAAGATCAGATGCGACAAGGCTATCGTGGTCTCGAGCGGGTTGCCGATAGTGTTCGTCAGGAGTCCATTCCCGGCCAACCGGCCACTCGGTTCCAATTCGCGGGTGCCAAGCGGGTGCATGAAGACGAGCACACCCAACTCTTCGCACTTAGCCCAGAACGGGTGGAACTTCGGGTTGGCAAGTTCCTCGCCAGCGACGCTGCCCCCAACGCCAATGCCGCGGAAGCCAAAAGTTTTGACTGCCTGCTCGACTTGTTCAGCTGCAAGGTCAGGATATTGCAATGCCGCGGTCGCGAAGGCGACGAATCGATCCTGGTCCGACGCGCAGAACTCCGCGAGGGCCTCGTTCTGCACTCGGATGAATTCGGCGACGGCATCGCGCTCAGCCTCGTACCAGTAAGGATTGATGCTGAGCGCCTGGACATCGACGCCCGATCGATCCATATGCGCCAAACGGTCGCTAATATTGGACCATAGAAGGCCGGGAGCCTCCAGCGGGTGATCGATCAGCTGCGCCGCCTCCGGGACGATACAATGCGCATGGACATCCACGGTCTTGACTCGCTTGCCACTAATGGCGACCTCGCGGCGGGCTTGCGAACGCACCTGCCCTGAACCGCCGCCCGCACCAGCACCGGCGTCAATCCCACAATCGACAAACCCCAAATTCGGGCCGGCAATGATGCTTCCGCTGATAGGCATTTCCATTCCTCTCATTCCTATGATATCTGTCAAACATCGTCAACTATTGTAATCGACTTGGCATTCGTTATTTGTCGTCGTACTACAATTGCAACCATCACGGCCAACAAAAAGAAAAGTCCCCTCGTTTGAGGAGACTTTGCCATTTGGCTGAAAACGCCAGGAATCTCCGTTTCTGTTACTTACCCCAAACTCCTTTGGCATGCCTCGTTGCTATCCCATCTCCAACCGGTTGTACGTCACAACTTCCGCTATCTTTCCAACGGTTCGTGAAAGTATTCAAATCGTCGAAATTATCAGCTTCGACGACAACAAATATCCGATGGCTCGGTTGGTTCATATACGCAGCGACAACCTTCACTTTGTCATTGCCTTCCATCCATCGCGTTTGTTCTGCCTGATACTCTGCAGTAGAGATATCTATCCCTGATTTGCGTGCCTGAACTCCGCCGCAGCTCAAGTTGTCATGGGTAGCCGTTATATGAAATAACATTCCGTCCTCCGAACGTAAAATGGGCTTGGGCCGTAGGCCATATTAGCTACACATGTGGTGGTTGTCTAATCTACTTTTCCGAAACAAGAAAAGCCCCCTCGCTTGAGGGAGCTTCTTTCATCTTTGGCGCCGGGCAAAAAAAGAACGCCTTCAGTAGTTTCTGAAAACGCTCCGCTATTCGAGCATGCGGGAAGCTGTTTTGTCGAGGTTTTATGCCTGATTAAGCTTCATGTAAACTACGGTGCCTGAACCGTAACTTGATCATAATATTGGCATAAGGGGAAATGGACCCGAGGACTCGCTGTCGTCGCGTCATCAAGTGGTGGGTAAATCGACCACTAATTTGTGGAAAGGACATAGGAAGTGTGATGCAAGATAAGAAACGCATGACCACAAGACTAAAGGAGTTGTTCGAGCGTCCGGAAATCTTCGTTTTGGCGGGCGGGATGAATGCTATGGGCGCCAAGATGGCAGAAGTACTGGGATTCGAGGCGTTTTACATGTCCGGCGGAAATACTTCAGCCCAGCTGATGGGTTGGACAGAGGGTGGCACCAGTATGCGGGACATGGTGGATAATGCCCGGCGCATCGTAAATACCGTGGACATACCAGTGTTTGTAGATATGGACACCGGATATGGGGACGCCATCACGGTACACGAGACTGTAAAAGAGTACATCCGCGCCGGGATAGCGGGCACCCATCTTGAGGATCAGACCTACCCGCCCAAGTCAGGGCCCCGCCGCCGATGTGTTTCCATCGAGGAGATGGTAGGTAAATTAAGGTCCGCCATGGACGCCAAGATGGAGCTTGATCCGGACTTCGTCATCGTGGCTAGATGCGATTACGCAGGTGTTCCAGGGGCGACCTTCGAGCAGGTGATGGAACGCTGCTTGGCCTATAAGAGCCAGACCAACGTGGACGTGGTCTGCCCCGCCGTAGCATCTTGGGAAGAGAATATGGAGAGTCTCCGACGAATTCCCGGTCCAGTTCTGCCCCTGTTCACTCATGGTAGCCAGACCCATCCGAGCTTAGAGGAGTTACAAGATGCAGGGGCCGCTGCTGCTTGGTATCCCTCACTAACCACTATGGCGGCGCTTCAGGCATCCTGGGATTTCCTCAACGATTTCCAGGAAAGGGGAACCGGCGCCATTGACGATTTCTTGGCAGGTGCGGCTCAAAGCAAGTGGGGCGTGGCCAGCAACGGTAACATCCTTGGGGCAGAGCGCATACGAGAGATGGAGGACAAGTACCTACCCTAGCGTGAGGGCATTCATCCAATCCTTGCAGTAGGGAAAGAATTCGCGGTCGTCAAACCATTAGCTACCTCGCGGACAGCTATAAAATGGTAACCCTGGGGGAAATAAACTGGCTGGTCGTTCGTCGGTCTTGCCCGGCTGAGGTTTCCTCGTTGACGCAGTAGCGGGATACAAACGCCGACGTCCGCCCTAGCCCGGCAAACTTCCGGGTCAACAGGCTGATTCGGGAGGAGTAGTCCAGGTAGTCCAACAACCGCAGGTAGCCTAAGAAAGAACCGTGTTCGTCCACCAGCGCCAATATCGCTCCGGCGTTTTCTATCGTCACCAGTATCTTTGACCGGTTGCGTATGATTCACGCGTCCTCGGCTAGCCGGGACACATCATCCAGGCCGTACCCCGCAACTATGGCCAGGTCAAACCCACGGAAGGCGGTCCGAAAGCCACTCTACTTGGCCCGCACCACGCCCCAACTGGAACCTTCCCAAAAGATAGACTCTTCGAAATAGCCGTTATCGTCCTCGGGGGTTATCTTGAGAGGAATCTCTCACGACCGTCACTCTGTTCGATACTTCCCTATGGGTTTGTCTTCTAATCTATTTTAAACTAACGTCATACTAACCCCGGCATAAGATTCCCTCCTGTGCGGAAATCTTATGTCGCGTGAGCGAGCTTGATGGCTTCTTGCCGCCAAGATACACTGTGTCCGGTCGCTGTTGGGATACCCAGACGTAAAGGCAATGACCTAACGCTTAGGCATACGGGAGGGCTGACCCATGGCTGATAATATGACTATCCTAGTTGGCACATCCGGCCAAGGAGTGCTGCGTAGCGCAGACGGCGGCGACAATTGGCGGCGTATCTCCATCGATCAAGGCCTCCATTCTGACGCTGTGGTGCGCTGCTTGGCGGTCCACCCCAATAAGCCCAACCTGATTTACGCAGGTACCGACAAAGGCATCTATACTAGTCCAGACGCCGGAGAACATTGGGCGCTTTTGGACAATCTGCTAAACGATTACACAGTTTGGGCACTGGTGATCGATGATGAGGATCCCAACTTGATTTATGCTGGGACCGGTACGCCCACCCCCACCGTGTTTTTCCGCTCTCAAGACGGCGGAAGCAGTTGGCAGAAGACCTCCATGGAAGCGGCGGCGGAATGCCCGGCGGTTGGCACCCCACGGGTGACCGGAATTGCCATCGACCCCACCGACCGCCAAAGCATTTGGGTTGGCATTGAGGTAGATGGTCTGCGACATAGCGCAGACGGCGGGGATACTTGGACCACGATTAACCATGGCGCCATCCCGAACTTGGATATACACAACGTAGCGGTATCATCGGGGCCTCCAAAGACCGTGGTTGTGGTAGTGAACAACGACGTGTACACCAGTACTGACAACGGGGCCACGTGGAAGTCCGTCGGTGTCAGAGAAAACTTTGATTTAGGCTATCCCCGGGGAATAAACGTGCGGCCGGGCAGCCCTAACGTGATTTTCCTGACACTAGGAGACACGACGCCGGGCAGCACCGGTTGCATCATGCGCTCCACCGATACGGGACAGAGCTGGAAAAGATTGCCGTTGCCTGTCGAACCAAATACGGCAATGTGGGTGGTCAATACCCAGCCGGCAGACCCTCAAATAGTTTTCGCCGGTAGCCGCTACGGCTACTTGTACCGAAGCGACGACGGCGGCGATTCCTGGTCCAAGCTCAAGCGTGAATTCAGCGAAATCTCTTCGGTGCTGTGGGTGGCCGCCTAATACAGGCTTATGTTGTAACCGCATCTGCGGCACTATCACATAATATCGAGTCTTAATGATTGGCGGAGGGAATCCCGGTTATTCAAGATTGAGGGGTCACAACGATGCCTGACTACAAAAGCCAAAGTCGCCGAATCTATGTGGGCCTTCAAGAAGGCGTTTGTGCCATATCCGGCCAGGGAGATACCTGGATTTCCGGTGACGTCACTCCCCTGGCCCACGCATCGGCCCGGCTATCCGCCAGCCCCGTGGTTGGAGGACGAGCCTATCTAGCGGCGTATGAGGCCGGAGTCTACCGCACTGACGACGGCGGACAGACCTGGAAGCGCCTGGACGCCTATCCAAGTCCCTATGCTCACAGCATTGCGGCCCACCCCAGTGACGGTGGAACCGTATACGTGGGCAGCGAACCCGCGTCTCTCTACAATTCCTCAGACGGAGGAGAATCTTGGCAGGAATGCACGGGATTCACAGCCGTGCCAGAATCTGATCAGTGGGGATTTCACATAGAGACTCGTAAATCTCACGTCCGAGACCTGAGAGTGGCCCCTCACGACGCCGGCTACCTGTACGCTGCGATAGAAGAAGGGGGTATGGTTCGCTCCCGAGACGGTGGCGCTACCTGGAAGCAGTTGCCGGGGATACACGACGACGTTCACTGCATCGCCCTCAGCGGAGCCAGGCCCAAAAGCCTCTACGTCGCCACGTCTAGGGCTCCCTATCGGACCGATGACGAAGGCGACAATTGGGAGGTCATCAGCGACGGCGTGGACGGACGATACGCCTTGCACATCGCCGTAGCCCCAGACGACGCCGACCTGGTTCTGTTGACAGCTTCCGGCAACTCCCGCCGGGAGAATCCCCAGTTCTACCGCTCAATAGACGGAGGCCGCAGCTGGAAGCCCATCACCTCGGCGGCGAAGGACGGAGATATGGTAGTGGCATTTGAATGGGACCTCCAATCTCCCGGCACGGTTTATGCGGGGACCGAATCGGGTACCATCGTTCGCAGTCAGGATCACGGTGAAACCTGGCAGCAATTGCCGGTAAATCTGCCCAAACTAGCCGTAGGCGCCTTTGCTGTGACATCGGTCTGAGTCTGGATAAACTTACAAGGCCAAGAGCTTTGGGGCAGCTTGAAACCGCCCCTATTTGGTCTAACAGTGCCGTCACGAGCTATCCCATAGTGTGACTGGCTAACAAGATGGCCGAATTAGACGACTACTTCAAGGCAAGAGAAATCATCATCCCGGGGTCTGTGGAGACCCCGGTGCGTGAGCAGCCTGGCAGCAACGTCACTTTCACTCGGGTGGGCAGCGGGGGCGCAACTTTCGAAACGTGAAGCTCACATAGCAGAAATCCAGTCGGTCTCGCATCCCGTCGAAACAGCCCTTCGCGTGCTTAGGGTTGTAGCTACTGTTCATCTGGAAGGGTATAACCAGGGATAATGAGTTATTTGAGTGGTCAACGCAGGCATTTTTTCCACATCCGGTAAACCAAGACAAAGTCTGAGGGGGTTGGTATGACTACACTTGACGAGCGCGCCCAGAGGGGTGCCGAGATTCGCGCCAGATTTGGGGGTGGGACGCCCAGCAGTGGCTCGGTTCCGGGATCCCGGGAGATGGCGCCTGATCTGCACCGCATCGCCGATGAGGCGCTGTTCGGGTCCATCTGGCAACGGCCTGCCCTGAAGATCGAGCACCGGGAAATGATAGTGCTCTCGGTCCTGACCGTACTACAAAGGGAGAACCAGCTGCGGCGGCATGTGGAAAGCGCCGTCACTCTTGGGCTCACGGCCCAACAGGTTATCGAGGTCATGATCCATGCCTCATTCTATGGCGGGGTGCCGACGGCATTCACCTCCATGGGCGTAGCCCAAGAGGTCTTCAAGGCCAAAAACATCCCGTTTTCCCCGCAGTTGGTATTCGACCCCAGCGAGACCCCCGACGATCTCTACCAACGGGGAGTCAAGCGGCGTCAAGAGTTGATGGGCGCTCCGACAGGAACGCCAAGGCCGGGGCCGATTACTCAAGCGGAACGGGAATTCACCCGATTGACCACCGAGTATTATTGGGGGTCTGTATGGACCCGGCCCGGCTTGGACCTGCAGAGCCGTTCGATCTGCACCCTGGCCGCTCTAACCGTGTTAGGCAGGGAAGGCCCGCTGCACAGCCACATCAATGGCGCGTTAAACATCGGGCTGACTCAAGAAGAAATCATTGAAGTGTTCATCCAGACCACGTTCTACGGCGGCCTGCCCTTCACCAGGGCCGCGATGGACATTGCCAACGAAATCTTCCTAGGAAACAACGCGTGACAATACCCATACCCATATAGGAGAGGAAGTTCAACATCTGAACGGCCGATGGGGCTCTATTTGTCACCAGTCTCCTCCGCCGTGAGGAGAACCGCCAGTTCGTCCACGAGGGAATTTGAAACGAAATAACCCTACCAAACGACGTTTCGGAATCTTTTACGGCTGGCGGATGGTCACCCTCGGTGGTTTCTTAACTTCGCTCAACAAAACTGCCGTTTCGAAAGGGTTCCCGGTTTTCATCATCCCAGTCGGGGAAACCTTTGACGTTGGCCAAGCGACCATCTCATTCGTTTTCGCTCTCGCCAGCTCGGCGGGCGGGCCTACCGGGCCGATCGCAGGATGGCTGATAGACCGACACGGGCCAAAGGCGGCCGTTATCCTCGGCGCCACCATGACCGGGGTCGGCTTTCTAGTGCTGGGGCAAACTCCAAATATCTGGGCCTTCGCGCTCGTTTATGTTGGTCTGGTGACCGTGGGCACCAACGTTGGGTTTTCCTACGCCATGTCTGCCTTGGTCAACAATTGGTTCTACAGGCGCAAGGCGCTGGCCATGTCGTCGTTCCAAGCAATCGATTCAAGTCTTCCGGCGGTACTGGTGCCCGTGCTAGCCCTCTCGATATCGGTCTGGGGATGGCAATTTACCTCCACTGCCATCGGACTGGTCCTGTTACTGGTCGTTCCTCCTCTTTCCTTCTGGATCAAGAACACCCCGGAGAGCATGGGGCTGTCGATGGACGGAGATTCTGGGGCTGATGGACCAGATACGGCAATCATCCAGCGCGTCTCCAGGAGCCGACGGAGTCCACCCGTCGAATATAGCGTGAGCGGTGCGGTGCGCTCTCCCAGGTATTGGGTGTTGCTCACTGCTAGCAGCCTACGTTTGGCGGCTAAAGGCGGCGTCGTAGTCCTTATAATCCCGATTCTGGTCAGCAAGGGCACCGACGCACCAGGCGCTACGTACGTCTACGGGTTTCTGCTATTGATGACCTTGCCTTTGTACTTGGTGATTGGTTGGCTGGGCGACCGGTTCTCAAAAAATCTGATCTTGGCGGGGGCCGTGACATCGGGGGCGGCGTCATACGCTCTGATCGCTTCCCCGTTGCACGGATTGGGCGTGATAATGGGCTTCGCGGCCTTATTTGGTATCGCCGAGGCTTGCGCCCCCACCAATTGGGCCGTGCTGGGGGAACAATTCGGCCGAAAATCCTTTGGCCAGTTGCGCGGTTTCGTGCAGCTAGCCCAATTTCCCGGCGCCTTGGCTGCGCCGGTGTTTGCCGGCTGGTGGGCCGACCATCACGCCGGCAGTTATTCGTTCCCTCTTTGGATTTTCACCATCGTGATGGGAGTGAGCGCCCTGACATTTGCCGTCGCGCACAAACTCCAACCGATCGCGGTGGCTGATGGGCCTGATGTGCGAGTTGAACAACGACAGGCGTGACAAACGGTGAACGCGACCTACCTGTTTGCGTAGACACCAGTAACAAGAAGGTCATCTCTGTCTGGGATTTACTCAGGTACCCGAGTATCGACTGTCCACATTTTCGTGTTAGATTACTTATCGATTTTAGGGAGCCAAATAACTGAATGAGGCGGCCAAAATGTCGAATCTGGCAGAACAATTAAGTGATTACGGGACATCCCTCAAATATGCTGACTTGCCTTCAGATGTTGTCCATCTGGCCAAACGGTTCATCATAGATACCATCGGCTGTGCGCTAGGCGGCTACGATAGCGAACCGTCGAAAGTTGCCAGAGCGGTGGCCGGTGAGGTAACTCCAGCGCATCCGGTTACCGTGATGGGCAGCGGTCAGTCGTCTTCTCTTGACCTGGCAGTTTTTGCCAACGGGGTCATGATTCGGTTCCTCGACTTCAATGATGGGTATACCAGCCAAGAGTCGGGCCATCCCAGTGACAGCATAGCCGCGGCCCTCTCGGCTACTGAGGCTGCTGGTGGCAGCGGCAAAAGACTACTTGTTTCCACTGTCTTGGCGTACGAGGCGTTCTGCCGAATCTGTGACACCGTTGACATCAAACCAAGGGGGTTCGACCACGTAACAGTAGGCGGCATCGCTTCCGTGCTGGCTGCGGCGCGGGCGATGAAGCTGTCCAAGGAGCAGACTTTCCAGGCTTTGAACCTAGGAATCGCCTCCAACGTAGCCCTTTACCAGACCCGTATCGGCGACGTCTCGATGTGGAAGGGCTGCGCCTACGCCAACGCTAGCCGAAACGCGGTATTTTCCGTTCAATTGGCACGGGCAGGCCTTACCGGTCCATCTCCGATCTTTGAAGGGGACGGTGGATACTTCAGAGCAGTATCCGGCGAACCATTCGCCCTAAAGGAGATGGGAGGAAAAGATCACCCATTCAAGATCAATGAATGTAGCATCAAGCAGTTTCCCCTGGGGCAATATTCTCAGACCGTTGCCCAGGCGGCCCTAGAGGTAAGGGAGTTGTATGGGCAGCCGGAAGAGATTGCGCAGGTTAATATCAGTACTCTGCAGACCGCGGTTAACATCATGGCGGGTGACCCCGAGAAATGGACGCCCAAGAACAGAGAGACTGCCGATCATTCCATGCCTTACACCGCTGCCGTGGCGCTGATGTTCGGCACGGTGGAGAGCCGCCATTTCGATGACGAATTTCTTAAGGATCCAGATCTGTTGGAGTTGGTTTCAAAGGTAACCGTTTCCGTATCGAATGAGGCCAACGCGAGAGCGCCCGAAGCCATGCTCTGCGACTTTGAGGTAGTGACCAAGTCAGGGGAGGAGCATTCGGTTCAGGTTGCCTATCACAAAGGCCATTACAGAAACCCTCTTACCGATAACGAGGTCGATAGGAAGTTCCGGTCTCTGGCACAGGAACATCTGTCCGCTGAGCGGGTAGATGCTTTATTGGACCGTCTATGGCATTTGGAGGACGTCCAGAACGTAGGCGACCTGATAAGGTTGACTGTTTTCTAGCAGCCTGGGGACGTTCAACGTGACCGGCAGGAAGACCGTTGGACGGAGCAAAGACCGCCCAAGATTTTAACGGACCTAGCAGCCTGGCGGTAATGTTA
>VFHF01000267.1 GCA_009392095.1 SAR202 cluster bacterium | reverse complement strand
TTACTGCTAACGCGGTCGATGCGATCAGATGATATGTGGCGCGGTTCTTCCACGCGGGTTCCCGCCAACTGCAGTGGGACGGCGCCAGCCACCAACCCCGCGTCAGCATAAGCACGGTGATTACCAATAAGGGCTAAGTAAGCACAAGTAAGCACCTGCACGCGCCGGTCCGGCTGAGGAACATCCCAGCAGGCCTGGGACCACTCATCGCCACGGGAGTGGCCATAGTCCGCTGAGTAGGCTTACGAAGGGTCTACCAAAGTTATGCCTGGAAGATTCTTCGTCGGCCTACGGTGCTCGTCAAAATGACAAAGGACTGCAAGCTTAGTTTGGAGCTCTCCCTACTCCTCCACCAGCGTCCTGGTTACGTCCACGGTGGCGTAAGACCAGGCTATTTTGAACGGGGTGTTGCCGGTGTTGATCAGGCGGTGGTGCGTGCCCGGCGTGATGAAGGCGGCATCGTACTGCCGCACGTGGTTCTCTTCGCCGTTGATCATCAGGATGCCCTCGCCCTCGATGACGATGACGGATTCCTCGGCGTTGTGATAGTGGGTCGTGTTCGACGACCCATCCTGGAAAGTAGTTATGCCACTAGATATCTCGGTCGCTCCCACCTCTTTGGTGATGCTACTGGCAACGGAGACCCCCGGGGCCCGCTGTAGGCTATCAACTTCTTCTTTTCTGATTACGCGTGGCTCTGGCATATAGAAATCCTTAGCTAGATGTTTTTAATCTTGGGCCAGGAACTCCCGCACCACATTGTTGGCGGGCTCCTTGTCGGTCATGTTGTAGAGGATGACGGCGTTGCGCACCGAGTCGGCCTGGAAGAACCGTTCATAGAGTATTTGCCGGGCGCCAAAAGCGCTGCAGCTAACGTCCCAGGCCAGCCGAAACAACTGGACCCGGTCCTTGGCCGACGATGTGTCGGTCTCCAGGTAGTGCCTGATGTCGTCAGCCAGCGGGCCTTCCATGTCGGCCTCGGAGGGTAGGGCCATCAGACTGCTGGAACCCAACAGGTGCAGGATCTCGCCCATGCGGGGATACATGCGGATGAACATGTTGCGGGCCACCTGCAAGGGTAATTCGGCCGGACACATCACGCCCCACTGGTCGATCTTGGCGTCTACCTCGGCGGCGCGCAGGCACGACCGGGTGACCTCTAGGTTCTCGATGATCTCCGCGATCATGGTCTGGGCCTGGGTCTGGTCGTTGGAGCCCAGGGTCTCGGTCATAAGGTTGGCCAGGCCCAGCACGAACTCGCACTTGGCCAGGTTCCTGGTCACCACCTGCTGTCCGGCGTGCAGGTGCCGGTTGGTTGCCATCTGCATGTTGTTGCAGAGAGCAACGTCTCCCAGCAGGAACACCCGCTCCCAGGGCACCAGCACGTTGTCGAAGAAGGCCACGGCGTCCATCTCCTCGAAGCGGGAGCCCAGGGGATGGTCGAAATGGGAACGATTAAGATCGAAGCTCTCCCTGCATTGGAACTTCAATCCCGGGGTGTCGCAGGGGATGGCGAAGGCGAAGGACGTTGGGTTGGGCGCGTTGTTCGGCAGCATGTGCGACGCCGTTGGGTACAGGGCGATCTCCTCGGAAAGCGGGGCCAGGGTGGCCAGCACCCGCGCTCCGTGGACGATTATTCCGGCGTCGGTCTCTTTGACCACCGACAGAGCGATATCGGTCCGGTCTTCCAGGGCAGTCGCGCCCGGCGCCCGGTTGCGCTGTAGGTTCAAGAGGGTGTGGGTCAGGACGAGGTCGTTCTCGCGGATATGCTCGTAATAGTTCTGGATGTTCTGTTTGAACTCGGGCCGGTTCTGAGCGAAATAGTCGCCGGCCGACGCCATAGCCATCATGTTCACGTTCATGAAGTCGGGGCTGCGGCCCATCATCCCGCAGGTGGCCTTGGCCCAGTGGTGCATCATCACCCGCCTCCGCTCCAGGTCTTCGATGGTCCGGGGTGTGAGGAAGGACATTCCGACGCGGTCGCCGGTGGTGGGCGACTCGTAAGTCATCTCGTCTCGGAGGTTGGCGTTGTGCTGCATGTCCAGCAGCTTAGCCATGGTCTGCACGCCGTTGCGCAAGCCGGGGTGGGTGGTGATGTTTTTGACCTTCTTGCCGTTCAGGTAGACCTCGGGCTGGTGGTCGCGCAGGCCTTTGATGTATTCCGCTCCCGTTCTGGCTGGCATGGTTCTGACTCCGCCGTCTCGGATCACGTGCTTGCGATTATGTGTGCGATGTTACCACGCCCTGCCGCCGTTGCCCCACTCGTTGCTTCAAGAGGTCAAAGGGCGTAATATTCGCCTGCCTGAGGCTTCAGGGTGAATCGCCTAGGGCAATCATCTTTGGGAGTTTAAGAATATGTATGTAGTGATCGTGCCGATCCAGATTGAACAGGGACACCGTGATGAATTCCTTGAGGCGCTGATGGTGGACGCCAAGGGAGCCAACAACGATGAGCCTGGCTGCCTGCGGTTCGACGCGGTCCAAGATGCTGACGACGACCACCGCATCTGGCTTTACGAAGTCTACAAGGATGAGAGCGCCTTCCAGGACCACCTGAAGGCGCCCCACTTCCAGGTTTTCAAGGCCGCCGCCGACAAATGGCGGGTCGAAGGCATCCAAGGGTCCGCCAGGGGCAGCAAGAACCTGTGGCCCACCGACGCCGAATGGCGGTAAATCAAGCAGTCTCGCCAAATAAATCAATAAAATCGCTTGGAGGGCCGTATGGCTAAGACCATCCTTCAGAGTTCTAAGGTTTCCGCGCCGGGCGGGATAATGTCCCAGGGAGTTGAGGTGCCGGCGGGCAAGACGGTGTTTGTCTCGGGTCAGGTGGCACGCGACTTGGACGGCAGCGTGGTCGGCGTGGGCGATGTGGCCGCTCAAACCCGCAAGGTGCTGCAGAACATGCAGTCGGTGCTGGCCGAGTCCTCGGCGACGATGGACGACGTGGTGAAGGTGACGGTGTTCGTCACCAACCTAGAGCGCCACTTCGCCGACATACATAAGGTGCGGGCAGAGTTCTTCAAGAGCGATTATCCGGCCAGCACAATGGTCGAGGTAAAAGCGCTGGTCCATGAGGACATGCTGATCGAGATAGAAGCGATCGCGGTGACAAGCTAGCTGACAGCCCCGATCAATCGGGGCCTTCGGCTCTCAGCCGTTGGAATAAAAAGAGGCGTCCCAATGAATCGGGACGCCTCTTTTTTGTTTAGCCGCTTTT
>VFHF01000266.1 GCA_009392095.1 SAR202 cluster bacterium | reverse complement strand
GGGCATGGGGCCGACCGGCACTTCGATCAGCACCGGAGCGTCCAGCGCCAGTGCCATCTTCAGGGTGGATTCCAACTCCGCCGGTCCGTTGGCCACGAAGCCCTTGGCGCCATAGGCCTCCGCCAGCTTCACGAAGTCTGGGTTGTGCAGCTCAACGCCAATGGTCCGTCCGTTAAACTGGTTCATCTGGTCACGCTTCACGTTTCCGTAGGCATTGTCGTTGAACACAACCACTACCACGTTGATGTTGTGGGCCACGGCGGTGGACATCTCTTGGGAATTGAACATGAAACCGCCGTCTCCCGATATGCAGACCACGGCCTTGTCCGGCTGGGCAACCTTGGCGCCTAGGGCGGTGGGGTAGGCGTAACCCAAGTTTCCTGAATAGGACGATGTTATGAAAGTGCGGGGCTCGTAAACCGGGTAATGGGCCCGGCTGTAGTAGCCCATCTGAGTCATTCCTGAGATCAGGATACTGTCTTCGGGCATTGCCTTCCGAACCGCTTCCATAAACTCCCCCTGAGGCTCAACTTTGATGATGTCGTCGTTCCGCTGTGCCTTCTCCGCAGCCACCTCGGCGGCCCGGTCGGCTTTCGCCTGAGTCTTGGCCGATAAGGCGGTGAGCAAGTTTTCCATGGTCAGCTTGGCGTCGCCTTCAACCCTGAGAGTATTCTCGTAATGACGTCCGATCTCTTCCGGGTCCACATCGATCTGAATCACCTGCTGGCCATCCAGCCATTGGGAGGTAACTAGCCTGGTCCCCACGGCCAGAATCACGTCGTGGCCGTGCTCTTTTCTGGCGATGGTGTCGTTACGCAGCCACAGCGCGCCTAGGGCTAGGGGATGGTGATCGGAGATCGCGCCCTTGCCCTCGGCCGTGGTGACGACGGGCGACTGCAAGAATTCCGCGAGCTTGGTGAGGGCTTCCGAGCCCTGGGCAGTAATCACTCCGCCTCCAGCCCAAATCAGGGGGTTTGACGCGCCGGCCAAGGCTTCAGCAGCGGCTTCGATCTGTTCCTTGCTGGCGGCCACCGGGCGGGGCGCCTCGGGCTCCAGCAGTTCCACCTCGGCTACTTCCGCCAGGGTCTCCGGGGGTATCTCGATCTCCACGGGGCGAGGGCGGCCATTCTTAAGGTGATGGAATGCTTGGTGGACGATCTCCGGCACTTCCGCTGGGTCCATGATCCGCTTGGCCCACTTGGTGACCGGGGCGATGGCGTCCAGTTGGTCGTTGACCTCGTGGAGCATGCCACGGTCGCCGCCGATCTCATCGCGCTCGATCTGACCGCAAACAACCAGCACCGGCGAGGATGCGGAGTAGGCGGTGGAGATGCCCGACGATGCGTTCAGAAGTCCGGGACCGGGAACCATCAACGCAGTGCCGATCTCGCCACTGGCACGGGCGTAGCCGTCGGCCATATAGGCGGTGGCCTGCTCATGGCGGACGGTAATGAACCGGATGCCCGGCTCGTCGTACAGGCCGTCCATCATGTGGTAGAGCTGGACTCCGGGCAAACCGAATATCACCCGGACACCCTCCCGGTATAGGGACTTGGCCAACGCCTGGCCGCCGGTCATCTTAACCATATCTGAAAACTTCCTTTTTCTTTCTAATTTCTATCTCGATTTTACTACCCAAGTCTATAGTTGCTAGGGCCTGTTGAACTGCACCAAGATGCCATCCGGGTCGCGAACGTAGATGCTTTTGATATCGCCGTTGGAATCAGTGTAAGACTCTCTGGGACCGGCCAATTCGTATCCCTTGGCGATCAATTCATCCGCCAGATCTGCCACATCGGCAACCCCGAAGGATATGTGGCTGATGCCCACCTGGTCGAGGAGTATGGGCGTGCCGTCGGGTTTCTCCCCCGGATGACTGGTCAATGTCAGGGTCGGGGTCGCTCCCTCTCCGTAAGCCAGGCTGACCCAATGGCGGATGGTGCGTTCCTTAGCGTAGTTGTCCAAGCGGGCCGTTTGAGCGCCACCCTCCGTGATATCGGTGATCTTCTCACCGATGACTTTCATTCCCAAAGCGTCCCGGTAGAATTTCAGGGACTCGGCCATATCGCGGACGCACACGCCAACGTGGGTCACACAGGTTGCTTCCATGTTTTAGTCTCCTATCTGCCGCTAACCCTGCGGCTACGATATGCTAGAACCCCTTGGGTAGTCTGTCAAAGGGGCCTGGATGGAGTATCGACATTGGAGATCACGACAGAGCGGCTGCTGCTACGCGAATTCTTGCTGGACGATTGGCGGGCCGTACTTGCGTACCAACAAGACGCCCGCTACTTGGAGTACTACCCCTGGTCCGCCCGCACGGAGTCCGACGCAAAGAATTCGTCCAATGGTTCCCGGACGAGCAGGCCGAGTCATCAAGGCGCGGGACTCAACTAACAGCAATTCTGCGGGAGACTGGTCTGCTGATTGGCAAATGCGGTATCCGTCGGAAATCGGACAGCGATTGGGAGGCGGATATTGGATATGAGATCGCGCCAGACTATTGGCGGCGCAGCTACGCCACCGAGGCGGCCGCTTCCTTGGTCGAGCACGGTTTCACCTCGATGGGACTTCATCGAATCTCATCTTGGTGTATCGCTGAAAACGGGGCATCGATCGGTGGTTTGCGGAATCTGGGCATGAGGGAAGAAGGCTGATTGCGGGAGAACGAGTTCCTCAAAGGGCGTTGGTGGGACACCCTGGTCTTCGGCCTGCTGATGGAAGAGTGGGCAGGATCTACCCGAAGATAAAATCTCGGATGGCGGTGAAGTATTCGTCCAGCCCATTGAAGAGCAGGTCGTTATGGCCGGCCCCAGGGATCATCAGCATCTTCTTATCGGTCGAGGCGAAATTCCGGAACATATCCTCGGCGTCTTTCAGAGGCGCCAACGCGTCCATCTCCCCGTGGATCACTAATACCCGGATGGCTATCGACGCCGCCTTGGCGCGGTAGGCTTCCTCCATTTCGGCGGCCTGCTGCGGACCCAGTCCGCTGGTGAATTGCCCCAGGCTGGGCCGTCCGCTTTCGATGATCACGCCGCTGATCACCTGTTCTTCTTTGGCCGCCAACTCAAAGGCCGAATGACGCCCCATCGACCGCCCCATCACATAGATGGGCCCGTGAAATCCGCTGGCTCCCAGCACGATTTGCATCGCCTCAAGCACGGTGTTGGCGTCGGAGAGCATGGTGGTGAAGGACGGAGTGCCGTCGCTCTTTCCATAGCCACGGTAGTCGGCAACGAAGAAGTTGATTCCGATCTGGTTGTACATCGGAGCGATGGAGTTGTAGTCGATGGCTGTCTCGCCGTTGCCGTAGAAGAACAATATGGTCGGATTGCTGTTACCCGCCGGGAAGAACCGGCAGGACAAGCCAATGTTATCTCCTACGTTCACCGTGTAGTCCTGCACGCCTTCAGGTGTGTCGGACCAGCCCTGCCGGGGAAAGAAGGAGCTCATTGATATCTGGGGGTCGTCCAGAGGTGAGTAGTCGACTTGGGCCATGTTTAATACTCCACAAATGCCGAACTTAGCCGAAGAACCCATCATTGATGTGGCTCTTCAAGACTTCCGCGACCAGTTCCGGCCTCTGAATGGGCACGTCATGGACGCTGTTTTCAAGCCAAACGGTCTTGCTATTAGGCAGCATCTCCTCGGCTTCGCCCACTGAAAACATCCGGCGCTGGCCCCGGTCCTGGGTGGACGGGTCGGCCTGCTGCCGAGCTGGCATGATCAATACCGGGCATTGTACCTGCTTGTAGAGTTGAACCGGCCGGTGGTCCCAAAGAGCTTCAATGATCCTCAGGTGGTTGGCCCGGGTGAGCCACGCTTTGATGGTCTGATCCGCCAAAACTTCAAAATTGGCCATCACCACTTCGTGGGACCCGGGTGCCATGCCTCCGCCTTGGTGCCGATTCCGCACACGTTCTTTGAAGTCCTCCAATTTCACGCCGGTGAAGTCCGGCGGCGACATCTCCAACTTGGCGTCCTCAACGCTGTCATATCGGGCGGAGGCGTTGATCATCCCGCCGTCGACCCAGGCCATGCCCTGCAACGATTTGGGCGCGCGCACCGCTAATTCTAAGGCAACACTGCCTCCCCAAGAGTGGCCGACCACGATCGGAGGTGGCCCTTCCAAATAGTCAATGACACCAAGTACGTCTTGGGTCACGGAGGCGAAGTCGTATCCCTCGGTGGGCTTGGCACTCTCCCCGTGACCCCGCTGATCCAGAGCGATCACTGCGTAGTCCTGGGCCAGGATCGGGGCGACCATGTCCCAGATATGACAGCTGGAGGCCAGGCCGTGAAGCAGCACCATCGGCTGCCCCGACCCGCCCCAGTCCCGGTAGTGGAAGTCCAATCCGTTAACTATCACCCATTTTTCGCTAGGGGCCTGTGCCATTTATCAAACCTCGATTAATACCGGACTCAGACCGGCCCGCCCCGACCGCAGTCGGGGCGGGCCGTCTTCGATTCTTGAATTTGCCGGTTGGTTTACTGCCAGAGAGCGAATCCCCAGCCACCGCCGGTACCCGCAGGCGACCGGTAAACCGGTACGTACTCCACAACTTCCATGTCTAGGTGCTCACAGGCTCCGGCCGCGGTGATCCAGTTGAGGATCTCCGAATTCCCGGAGTTCAGCCGATACCGAGGCAGCGCCGCTAATTGATTTACGTCTTTTTCCCGCATCCCTTTGATTGCCAGTTGGTCGATCTCTTCGTCCACTAAAAAATGGCTCAGGCCGCCGGAACCGACCACGGCCACCTTTTTCTCGCTATCCCAGTCCTTGATGATCTTGGCCATGGACTGGCCCAAATTGTAGCAACGCTTGGCGCTGGGCTGATTGGGCGGGTAGAAGGTGTTCTGGGTCACCGGCACGATGGACCTGATCTTGTTATTCATGATCCGCTTGACCACGAACGCATAGGCGTGGGGCATGGCTTGTGGCCTTCGCTCGGTCACGATGGGAGCGTTCAGGTACCCAACCGGCCCGACCGTCCCGCCGGCCTCTTTATTCATGTATCGGGCGTGCGCGATGTCGAAGTCGTCCTCGATCAAGTTTTCGATCAGGTGCAATGCCAATTCTGAGTCTACCGGCACGTCCATATCTTCGGTCCCGTAGCCCCACATGGAGGCTTTGACTGCCGGTGGAGAATTCTCTCGCACCGATCTGGGAGTGAGATGCATAGTGTCGCCCCAGTAGATGGAAAACATAGGCATGTTGTCGTCGAAGAACAGCTCTTCTTGGTCGTCCCCGACGATCACCACCACATCGGGGTCAGCCTGGAGCAAGGCTTCCTCCAATGCTACGAGGCCTTTCTGGCAGGCTTCGAACTGGGCTTCAAACTTCTCTATGGTCAATCTTGTCGCGATGGCCGGGTCGGCCGTGGCTAGGAGTTCGTCGTAGGTCTTAGTTGAGCCGTCCTCTAGGGACAGCAACATCGGGTTTCCTTTGTCGCGGGCCGCATAATCGCCCCACATGTTGCCAGGCAGGCTCAGCATAGGGCTATGAGAAGTGCCAAGGCCCAAAACAATCTCAGCCATGTTCTCTCCTTGTTGGGACCGGTTCCACCCGATATAACCGGGGAAGAAATTACTGGGTACATAATCCGCTGGAACAGCAGAATTCGCAAGCACTGTTTGCAGGCGCACTCCTATTCATACCGGAATAATCATGACCGACCCATGCAGGCGGTCGCATAGGGGCAGGTTGGAAACCTGCCCTGCTGGCAGTTGAACGTCCTGTTGTTGCAGGTTATGTGGGGCGCTGACATCGAATGGGGTCTCCGATATGAAATAGGTGAACCAGAGATCAGTCGGATTAGAAACCACGCCGCTACGGCAAATTTCACAAGATTCTTGGAATATATTACAGGCCCGAATGACAAAGAGAAGGGGCTGCCTCGTGGCAGCCCCTTCTCTTTGTCTACGGTTGTACTCCGGTTTAGCTGAGGTGCTTCCCGAAGAAGGAGACGACCTTTTCCCAGCCGTCGGTCGCGGCTTCCTGGTGGTAGCTGGGCCGATCTACTGCGAAGAATCCGTGGCCGGCTCCGGGGTACATGTGAAACTCATAGTTCTTGTTCAGACGTTTGAGCTCCGCCTCAGTCTCGGCGACGTCGGCTGGCGATGGGCGGCCGTCTTCCTCGCCGAACAGTCCGAGGAGTGGGCAATCTAGGCCATCAGTGAAGTCGATGGGCCACTTGGGCATGGCGGGGGTCAGTTCGTCATTCCCCTTGGTCACTCCACCGCCCCAGCAGTCCACTGCAGCATTAACGTTGTCTAGAGTGCAGGCGCCCAGGTAGGTCTGGCGTCCGCCGGAACAAAACCCGATGAGTCCAACCTTGCCGTTGACGTAGGGCAAGCTGCGCAGATATTCCATGGCTGCGGCCACATCGCCCATGGTCCGCACGTCGGGCATACCGCCGGCCTCGCGGATGCTGGTGCTGTTGTCGGTAGGCGAACCCTTGCCCTCGCGGAAGTGGAGGTTGGGGGAGATGGTCGCAAACCCGTTATAGGCCAACTTCCGGGCCATCTCTTTGGAGGCTGCGTCCCAACCTGGCATATGATGGATCAAGACCACGCTGCCAACGGGTCCGGCGCCCAAGGGGCGCGCCAGGTAGGCATCAATTTGGTCGCCCTCATGTCCATTGATGAGAACGGTCTCGGCTATCAGTCCTTCGTACGGCATGGATAGTCCTCCAAAATCTAACTAAAAATCCCGGAATCTATGGTCGTTCCGGCGTGTGTGTAGTGCCGCAGTAGATTACTACCGGTAACGGACTGCGTCAATCGGACTTTGACGATAACTGTGGCGTCCCCCGTTGGCATTCGAAAGTGGGTACGGCTATAATGCGCCCAATCACCCACCGCGCTCATATTCTGCCGATCACCACGCCTGCATTCCCGTCGATTGATGCCCCTGGGGGCTACGGCCGTGGGACAATAGATCATTTAGGAGAGTAGAACAACATGGCTCTACCAGAACGGATGAAATTCGGAATATTCATGGGACCTTTCCACCGGGTTGGAGAAAATCCAACATTGGCCATCGACCGTGACCTGGAGCTGGTGCAGTGGCTGGACCACCTGGGCTTCGACGAGGCCTGGATCGGCGAGCACCACAGCGCTGGTTGGGAGACCATATCCTCACCGGAATTATTCATGGCCGTGGCTGCCGACCGCACCAAGCACATCAAGTTGGGCACGGGCGTGATCAGCCTGCCCTACCACCATCCCTTCATGGTGGCCAACCGGATGGTCCA
>VFHF01000265.1 GCA_009392095.1 SAR202 cluster bacterium | reverse complement strand
GTAAATCCAATGGAAAATGGTCAGTTTTATTCTGGCTTGACAAGGTTAAAGTTGATGACGAGGCGGAAGGTTGGCCGTGGCGGACCATACTTTATAGAGAACGTAACCGCCTACCTAAACATCAAATCGCCCGGCGCGGACATCGAAAGTCCCCGCCGGGCGATCTTAGCGTCTGGTGTGAATCACTCCAGGCTGATCGATTGTCCCGTTGGTTAACGGGATTTAGCGAGGTGTTATGTACTCGAATCCGTTGATCTGCCGGAGATCGCCCTGTTTGACGAAACCAGTCCACGGAGCGATTCTCGGGCCGATAGGCCACACATTGTCGACTGCATACAGTCCAGTCTCTCCGAAGACTTCATCCACGTAGAATTTGGCGATCTGATCTTCGTATTTTATGCGGTCGGCTACCAAGACAGATTTCTGACCTAATGGGATCAACTCTTCGGTGATGGGGTGCTCGGAGCCCCAACTGAAGTTTCCGCTATTTAGGAAGCTGGCCATCCCTTGGATCGGGGACAACCGCGGGCCTACATTGTGGCATGACATGCCTTCGTAGGTACGGGCAACCGCTGTGGGTCGGTAGGTGCCATACGGTACCCGCTGGAAGTCGACATCGATCCCTATCGCATCCCAGTACTGGGCGACGGCTTCACAAGATTCTACCTCTGAAGGAGCGCCGCGGATTGCTGTAGTCAGCGTTGCCTTGAAACCGTTCGGGTACCCGGCCTCAGCCAATAGGCTCTTGGCTCTGGCCGGGTCGTAGGGCCAGGCCTCTTCGGGAGATGGTAGGCGGTCCTCGAAGCCCATCCAATCCTTGAGAGTGATGGGGCGCCCGAACCCTTGCAGCATATTATCGACTATCGCTTGACGGTCAATGGCGATCGACATCGCCAGTCGGACTGTGCGGGCCGTTGCCCATTCTGGGGAAGTGATGTCACTGTTGGAAGACACCCATGGCAGGTCGGGGTTGTAGTTCGGCCACATTTCCCCTTGTACATTGGGCTTGCCAGTTTCACCATCTCGGGCTGCTACGTAGGTTTGACCGTAGAAGTTTACTCCGGCCTGTACGGCGTTGGGAACCTGCATCAATGTTGCTCCCTCGACCGAGTCCACTTCCTCTATGGAATCGAGGGCCATGACGAAGGTGTCTAAATGACCAGTCTTGAAACCGGCTACCCGGGCAGACTCTTCGGGGATCTCGTGGAAGACTAGTTCCGCGAAAGCCGGAGTAACTCGCCAGTGGCCCTCCACTGCCTTCATCCTCCAGAATTCGCCGGTCTTGGCTTCATCGATTTCCCACGGACCGGTGGCAGCGGTATTGAAGTTAGCTTCCTCTTCGCCCTTTTCATCCCATTGTTTCTTGCTAACCATCCAGGCCCCAACAGCGCGTGGGGTCGCGATCAATTCATAAATCGGTATCTCGGAGAAAGGCTGGCCCATATCGACTACCCAGGTATAGTCATCCGGGGTTGTCTGGTTGCCATCTTCCGCAAAAAACATCTTCGCGGCGTTGGCAGATCTGGCGTGTTTCTCACTATCGGCGATTTGCTTGTGGGAGAATACGACGTCTTCGACGGTCATCTCTCCAAACCCTTTGTGGAACTGAACACCTTTCCGGATGTGGAAAGTCCAAGTCTGACCGTCTGCTGAGGTGTCCCAACTCTCGGCCAGCATTGGCACAAGCGCCCCGCTGTCGAATCCAGCCATCCCTAAGGTTTCGGTGATCGGTATGGCGCTGTTCAAGAATATTTGAGGATTTCCGATCAGTTTAGGATTACCTACATAAGGCCCAAGTTCCTTCTGGCCAACATTCAGTGTTCCGGAAGGTTTAGAAGCTACTTGGGGTGCCTTAGTCGGTACCGCAGCGGGTACCGCAGTGGGTGCTGCCGGAGCCTTGGGTGCTGCCGGAGCCTTGGATGCTGGAGCTGCTGGCACGGGGGTCGCAGTAGCAGAAGAGCCGCAAGCCAGAATAGCAGCTAACAGAAGAACTAAAGGCCCTAGGATTAGGAACCTGGGGTTTCTTAACCAGTGGTTCAAAATGGACTTACCCTCCGCCGTTGGTTTGTATGGTGGCACGTCATCGTCCTCGACGTTGGCTTGATGGTCTCGAGAGCGATTTAAAGCTTGTTGGACCGTGTTTTCGCGCTGTTGATGTCTAGTAAATCTCATGACTTTGTGAAGCGACGGAAATAGTAACCACTAACAGTGTGAGCATAAGCGAAAATGTGTCGATCTGTTGGGCTATATTGACCAAGTAGATATAAACTTATCAGCATAAGCAAGTCAATAGGCTATGTTACCTATCGGAAGCAATAGATCAAGGGGAAGTTTGGCGCCAACTACGGCCGGTGAAATTACCGGCCATTTAAATATTAGATCGGTTTCGGAGGCGCCAGCTAGGCCTAAGGGTCTGTGGGAGGGGGGCGTTGTTCACCGCGGAGGAACCGTTCTAGGTCTCTGACCAGTTCAGCGGGGTCTGGAATCTCGATGGCTGCAACTGCCTCGTCGTACTGGCCTTCAAGCTTGGTAACGTAGGAACTGATTTGTTCGTCATTAGCCACGGCTTTGGCAACCTCTTCATTGAACATATCTGCCGCTGAAATCAGTTCAGACAGGTCCAATGGCAGGTCTAGCAACTTCACCAGTACTTGCAACAGGTTGGACCCGATCCGGTGGTTGGGCGCAGCTTGAAGGTAGTGGGACGTGTGGCCCCAGATGGAAGTGTAATCCATTCCTTCATTGATACAGGCGTCCATGATAGCCGAGCTTATTCCCGTGGGGCCTTGGTAATTGGACGACCGTATCCCCTGGCTCTCCAGGAATTCACTGAGCTTTGGTTCGCTGGCCGTCCCGCTAAGTTTGACGGGGCGGGTGTGAGGGACGGCGTCTAGTAACGCTCCAATGTGAATCACCGTCTTGACGCCGTGTTCCCGGGCGACCCTCGCCACTGTTTTGGAGAAGGTGCGCCATTTCAGATTGGGCTCAACGCCTACGAATACCATGATGCCAGACTCGGTATCGGTATCTGTCAGATAGGAAAACTCGTTGGTCGGCCAGTGGATGCGACGTTTTCCGTCTCTTGTCCGTGAAGAATGGGGACGGGTCTGGGAGAAGTCATAGAACTCTTCCGGGTCGATATCCGCGAACTTCTGGGCGTGAAGTTTTCTCAGCAGAAACTTTATGGCACTGGACGCACCTTCCGCTGCGTCGGCCCACCCGCTAAAGACTACCACCATCTTGTCCAGCTTCCTGTCGGGTGTCTCGTAGATGTTCAGATGTTCCATTTGATTCATGATGTCACTGTGGAGAATAATATCTGCATGCCCAGCGTAAGGCTGAATGGTAGATCGCCAGCCTGCCAGCTCAGCATATCACCAGCTGTGAATCGCTCACAAGCAGTTAGTTACTGGTTCACTGGCCTACTTGGCGAACCTATTCTTTGAACCGGTCCAACCTGAAAAGGTTGATGTCGTGTTCGGTTGCGCCATTCTGGGCCAAGTCGGCCATGATCTCTCCGATCACGCTGGCGAATTTGAAGCCATGGCCCGAGAACCCGGCGGCTACTGACACCTGCGGCTGACCGTCAAGAGTCCCGATCATGAAGTGCTCGTCCGGGGTATTTGTATACATGCAGGTCTTTCCGTCCAACAGCTTGCCGGCGGCCAGTGGGAAATAACGGTTCACCGCCTGACGCAAGATATCTTCGTCTTCCGGGTGCACCTCCCGGTCAATCGCATCGGGGTCTACCTTCTGCAGCAGGTGATGGGCGCGGCCGATCTTGAACCCTGGGACAGCGTGGCTTGGAAACCCGTAGTAACGGCCCTCTTCGGTAAACACTCCAAAGACCGGGAAGGCCTCAGCGGCGTACAGCTCTGGGCGCTTTGGCTGAAACCAGCCCATCACCTGACGTTCGGGAACCGCGTAGGCGGCTAATTCTGGAACCAGATTAGCCGCCCAAGGGCCGGCGGTGACTACCAATCTTCCGGCGGTGTAGGTGTCGCGGTCGGTGCGGACTTGCACTCCGTCTCCCCGGACCCCCCAGTCCAAGACCGTCTCCTGGCTGTGCACATCGGCCCCAGCCCGCTCGGCGGCCTGCACGTGGGTTACGATACACCGCTCGGGCAACAGGAACCCGCCGTCGGCTTGGTAGACCGAAGAAATCTCCTCTGGGAACCGATAGCCGGGAAACCGTTTGTTGACCTCAGAGGCAGTCAATATTTCATACGGAATGCTGTGCAGGTCGCACGCCTCTTGGGCGTTCAAGAAGAACGGGCTGTCGGGTGCTCCAGCCCGAATCGAGCCCGTGGTAACCATCAGCTCTTCTCCGGCGGTCTCCTCCATCTCGTGCCAAAGCTCGTAGGACCGGCGCACCAGCGGCACGTAGGAAGGGTGCTCCTGGAGGGTGTAACGAATCATCCGGGAATAGCCGTGGGACGACCCCATCTCGTGGGGTATGGCGTGCTTTTCCAGGCCCAGGACTTGCAGTCCCCGCCGGGCTAGATGGTAGACGGCGGCGCTTCCCATGCCGCCGACTCCGATAACTATCGCGTCATAACTGGGCATGCCTTTCCTTATTCACTAAGCTCGGGGAATTGCCGTGCCGGGAATCTTCATGCGCATGCTAAAGACTGAGGTACGGGCGGTAAAGAGCATTGTGCGGTTGTCCGGTCCGCCCCAGGCACAGTTGGCCGGTACCTCAGGAAGTTCGATGATTCCCAGTTGCTTCCCTGAGGAGTCGAACACCCAGCAGCCACCGGAACCGGTGCAATAGATGTTTCCTTCCACGTCTACCTTCATTCCATCGGGAACCCCATCTTCGGCGGAGTGCATGGTGGCGAAGACCCTGTTGTTGCTTAGGCTGCCGTCGGAGGCTACGTCAAAGGCCCGGATGAGTTGGTGTTCGCACATCTGCTTCTTCTCTTTTTCCTCTAGGCAGCGGGCGTCGCGGCGTGTGATGGCAACGTACAAGATCTTCTCGTCGGGGGAAAATGCTAGGCCGTTGGGGTACTCAGTCTCGGTTGTGCCCACCGAATTGGTGCCGTCCGGAGCGATGATGTGTACTCCACTGTAGTCCAGTTCCCGCTCTTCCTCAGTGAGGCGTCCGCCCGGGTCGGTGAAATAGAGGGCCCCGTCTGAACGGCCAACTATGTCGTTTGGGCGGTTGAGTCGCTTGCCGTCAACGTGCGTGGCGATGGCGGTATAGGATCCGTCCCCTCGCCGGCGCATGATCTGGCGGTTGTCGCTTTCGCAGATCACCAAATTTCCCTGTTTGTCGAATGTCATCCCGTTGGTCCCGAAGCTGGGATCGCGGAATATCTCCATCTGACCGCCTGGGGTCATTTTATGGACCTGGGCCTTCTGGATGTCGACGAAGAGCCAGTAGCTGTCGGGGTGCCAGAGCGGGCCTTCCGTGAATCCAAAGCCACCGGCCAATTTCTCGGCTGTCGAATCGGTGATATTGGCGATTTGGTCGGACATAGGTATCTCCATCAATAACAAATATGCGGTAGATTCGTCGTTTGTAGGGAACGGCACCGCCGTTCCCTACAAACATGGTATAGGCCATCGCGTCAGGCGATCATTCCAGGTGGGACAGATACTGCTCTTCAAAGTCCATACCGGCCATGTCGCTGAAGGCGTCCATCAACCTGCGGGTGACCACGCCCGGCGCGTTGCCACCAGCTACCGGTGTGCCATTCACGGAAGATACTGGGCAGATGCACAGGCTGGTAGAGGTCAAAAAAGCCTCGTCAGCAGTGTAAGCATCATATAAGTCCAGGTCCCGTTCCTCTACGGCCATGCCCAGACCGGCGGCCAGGTTCATGGCGACGCCCCTGGTAATGCCTTCCAGGACAAACTGTCCCTTGGGTGTGGCGACGGTTCCGTCTTTGATCAGGAAGATGTTGGAGCCTCGGCCTTCAGTCAGGTTGCCGCCCTCGTCCAACAGCACCGCCCAGGCGTCAGGGTCGCTGGCTTGGGCTTCCAAGTCCCCCAGTATCAGGTTTAAGTAGTTATGGGTCTTGGCCCGCGGGCTGATGAAACGCGGCGGGACCCTAGGCACGGAAGGCGTGAAGATCGACGCCCCATCCCGGTACAAAGAGGCGCGGCGGGCAAACGGAATGGGGTGGGTCTCGATCAAAACCGTGGCCCGCATTTCGTCTCCGGGCAGAATGGGCTCTATTCCCCGGCTGATCCGCTGCATCACCCACATGTCCTGGCCGGGGGGGAGAAGCTTGAAATTGTGCTCCACCACCTGGCGGGACCAGTCCTCCATCTCCGGAGGCGCCATGCCGGGGTCGATGCGCAGGTAGCGCAGGGAGTCGTAGAGGCGGTGTACGTGCTCCGGAAGCCGGAATGGGGTTCCATTGAATGTGCGGGCGGCGTCAAAGACCGCGTCGCCGTATAGGTAACCACGGTCCCTGATGGAGATGCCCACTTGAGACTCTGGCTTCAGTTCGCCGTTGAAATACACTATGGGTTCGGCCTGTGCCATTCCATGCACCTCTGAATATTCTAGATAGCCACGCCCCGCATAAATTTAGCTAGGGCTAATTTTTGAATGCGTTGGAGCCAGTGACCAGGGCAGGCAGGCCGCCCATGAGGAATGCCACCCCCACCGTCTCGGCGATTTCTTCTTCGCTTGCGCCTGCAGCCCGCGCACGGTTGGCGATGGTGGTCACGCCCCCGTCATGTCCCAACAGGGCGTCACAGAGCATGGTCATCAGGGTCTTGGTTTTGTTTGAGAGAGCGCCGTCGGGCAGGATGGATTCCCTGGTCCCAGTCACCACTTTCATCAGTTCTGGAGCGCCTTGCTCCATAAGGTCTAGCCAAGATGCGGGCTGTGTCATCGTTACCTCTCGGTGGTCTTGATATCTATGTTCGGCTTGGGATAAAACACGCTCGAATCCATGGCGGCCAGCGTGAGCCGCCATAATAGCACAGAGGATGACCGGCCAAAGGTGTAGAGGCGTAGATTGCAGTAAATTGGGGTGAAAGAAAAGAGATTGGCAAAAAACGTGGCCGAAGGGGAGGGTCCTTCGGCCACAACGCGATTGTTTGCCTCTCCTGCGCCAGATGGCGCAAGCTTAAAGCCTTACTTGGAGGAGCTTTTGTTGCGGTTAGTCCGCCGCTTAACGCCCCACTATGCTGGCCGTAGAATCAGGCCAGGCAGATAATTGCATCGCCAACCTTATAAAACTGTTGGCAGCCACCCAAAACTCACTTCCCTACACTACACCTAGGATGGCTGCCAACAGAC
>VFHF01000264.1 GCA_009392095.1 SAR202 cluster bacterium | reverse complement strand
TGTTCTGGAATACGCGTTAGAGCGCGACATGCCTGTGTTGGCCATCTGCCGGGGGATGCAACTGCTGAACGTATTCTTCGGCGGCAAGTTGATTCAGGACTTGCCAGGCCACAAAGCTCACAAGGTCGACGGAAAATGGGAGTCGGCCTCCCATACGATATACCTGGCGCCTGGCGCAAAAGCCGCGCCGGTGATTGGAATGGCAGGATTCTTCAAGGTGAACAGCCTGCATCACCAAGGGCTGAAAGAGGCGCAACGGGCCCCGCGTCTGATGACAACTGCATATGAGGTGGAGGATGGGTTGATCGAAGGGTTGGAGAGCCCGGAGCATAGCTGGGTGATTGGCCTGCAGTGTCATCCGGAAAGACAAGATGAGGTCCCCAAGATGTTCAATAACCTGTTTCTTGGATTGCAAGAACGAGCCAAAACTTTCATCTCTGAATTCGCCGCCTGACTGATTCGTTGTCCTAAAATTTCCAAGAGTCGTTTGAGTCGTGAAGATACAGTCTTTTAATTCCAAGTATTGGACTCTCAAGGAGCATTAGCTGATGGTCACAACTAACCCCGAAGAACCTACCTCGGGAGAACGCCCTGTACGCATACAAGACGAGATGCGCACTTCGTATCTGACCTATGCGATGAGCGTTATCGTGTCCCGGGCGCTCCCCGACGTGCGCGACGGACTAAAACCGGTCCACCGCCGGATCCTATACGCGATGCACGACATGGGAATCCGCCCCGGCGGCGCCTATAGAAAGAGCGCCAGGATCGCTGGAGAAGTGCTCGGCAAGTTCCATCCCCATGGTGAAGGGTCGGTGTACGACGCTCTCGTCCGTTTGGCCCAAGATTTCTCCATGCGCTACCCGCTCATCACAGGGCAAGGCAACTTCGGCAGCATCGACGGCGACCCTCCTGCCGCTATGCGGTACACCGAAGCCCGGCTGGCCCCCATCGCCGATGAATTGCTTGCGGATATAGATCAGAACACCGTCAACTTCACACCAAACTTCGACGACTCTCTGGGTGAGCCTACCGTTCTTCCGGCACGACTGCCCAACATGCTGATCAATGGAGCATCCGGCATCGCCGTGGGTATGGCCACCAACATACCTCCCCACAATCTAGGCGAGGTCTGCGACGCCGTCGTCAGGCTGATCGACGACCCAAATGCCTCCACTGAACAATTGATGCGGTCGATCAAGGGCCCCGACTTTCCTACGGGCGCCAATATCCTCGGCCACATGGGAATCTACGACACCTACACCACTGGACGTGGCCGGATCATCATGGAAGCCACGACCGAGATCGAAGAGATCCCTAACAGCCGTGACCGGGAACAGATAATCATCACCGAACTTCCTTATCAGGTTAACAAGGCGAATCTCGTCGAGAAAATCGCGAGCCTTACCAGAGAGAAGAAACTGGATGGTATATCTGACATCCGGGACGAGTCCGACCGCCACGGTATGCGGATCGTCATCGAACTGCGCCGCGACGCCCAAACTTACGTGGTGATGAACAACCTGTTCCGTCATACGGCACTCAGATCGTCATTCAACACCATAATGTTGGCCCTGGTTGACGGCCAACCCCAGATTCTTCCGCTAAAGCGTTGCCTGGTCCTGTTCATTGAACACCGCCAGGTAGTGATTCGCCGCCGATCTGAATACCAATTGGAGAAAGCCCAAGAGCGCGACCATGTGGTCCAAGGGCTTCTGTTAGCGCTGGACCGAATGGATGATGTCATTCAGATCATCCGGGATTCCGCTGATGTGGAAGCAGCCCGAAATAACCTGATGACAACTTTGGACCTGAGCGAGGTCCAAGCCCAGGCCATCTTGGAGATGCAGCTTCGCCGTTTGGCCGCTTTGGAGCGCGAACGGTTGGAGAAAGAGCACGACGACCTGGTCGTTAAAATTACCGAACTCGAAGCCTTGCTGGCCAGCCCGGAATTGGTCATGGCCGAGATAAAAACAGAGACTCAAGCTCTAAAAAAGGCTTTCAACAACCCACGCCGGACCGTGATTCACGATGCCGAGCTCGCAGACCAGACCGACGAGTCGTTCATCCCTCACGAAGACGCGATCATCACCCTCAGCCAAAAGGGCTACGTAAAACGGGTGCCTTCCGATACCTTCCGCACTCAGCACCGCGGTGGCAAGGGCGTCGTCGGCATGCGTACTAGAGAAGACGATGCCGTGATGGACTTGGTGGTTGTGGACACCCACGACACCCTGTTCTTCTTCACCAACCGGGGAAGGGTATATCCGTTGAAGGCATACCAGATTCACGGAGACTCATCCCGCACCAGCAGGGGCGTTTTGCTGGCCAACCTGCTCCCGCTGAACCGGGGAGAGGCGATCCAGGCCATGCTCCTGATTGACAATCCCAGAGACGAATACCCTCTGTTGTTGGCGACCAAGAAGGGTGAGATCAAAGCTCTTAAAACTGGTGAACTCACCCGCATTCGCCCCTCCGGGTTGATTGTTTTCGACCTTGAGCAAGGCGATGAGTTGGTCTCGGTAGCCCAAGTGGGCGAAGCCAAAGACGTGGTCATGATCACCGAGCAAGGTCAGGCGATCAAATTCCCCGTCACCGGGCTGACTCCCCGCTCCCGGACCGCCGGAGGTGTCAGGGGGATTCGGTTGTTGAACAAAGACGAGGTCGTCGCCATGAGCACTGTGACACCTCACAGTCATCTGTTGATCGTCAGCCAAGGCGGCTACGGAAAGAGCACCCCCTTGGCCAGCTACCCTCGCCATTCGAGGGGCGGCCAGGGCGTGCGAACATTCCGCACAACCGAGAAAGCCGGCAAGGTGGCGGCTGCCAGGGTGGTCTCGGAAGAGCCAGGACAGCTGATTCTTATCATTTCAGCCAAGGCCCAGGTAGTCCGAATCACTTTGGAAGACGTCAGGGTCACTGGGCGGAACACCCAAGGTGTGATTGTTTGGCGCGACCGGGAACCGGATGACTACGTTGCTTCCATAGCTTGCTTCCAAGAATCGGACACTCAGAACGCTCCTGATGAAGAAAGCAATGGAAAATCTCCATCCAAACCTGGGAACATAGCGTCCAAAGCCAGCACAGCCGAAGTTGAAACTGAAGACACCGAAGAAATCAAAGATACTGAGGCAGTAATCGAGAACGAAGATGTCGATCAGGTCGACGAGCCCGACGAGGGTCAAGACGACGCTGAACCCGAAGAGGAGTCTGAAGAGTGACCAGGACTCATCTATTGGTAGAAAGAGAAGCGCCGTGTTTCCACGGCGCTTCTCTTTTGCGACCAATGACGGTTCATGGACGGCAAATGCAGCTACGGTTGACGCTTGAACAGAAACAATTTTTTCGATAGCATATTAATATAAATATTGATAATGACAGATATTCATTATCAATGTTACATAGGTAACATTACTCCGAGAGCGTGATTAAATGAAACTCGTTTTCCTGCACGGAGCCGGTAGCTCCAGTCTCTCCTACTACTACCAGCTCCGGCATTTCCGAAACTCCAAGGCAATCGATCTTCCCGGACATTCCACCGGCACACCCTGCCCCAATATCAACAGTTACCTTGAGTGGGTACGCGGATTCGTCACTGCCCGCCGGTACAAAGATGTCGTCCTCTGCGGGCACGGTATGGGTGGGGCTATTACGCTCCTATATGCTCTCAGGTATCCCGAAGAACTGAAGGGAATCATCCTCATGGGAACGGGTGCCCGCCCCTACGTGAATCCGGATAAGATGGAACGCTGCCGCCAACCGGGTCCGGAAAATTCAGAATGGCTGGCTGGTTACATGGAGTCTTTCGCAGGAGTCGCCCCAGATATGCACCCGGTGCTGTCGCAAAGAGCTGTGGAACTTGGCCCGGAAGTCCAATTGAACGATCTTCTGGCCTGCGACGGTTTCGACGTGATGGACCAGTTGGGCGAGATCGATTTGCCCACCCAGGTGCTTTGCGGAAGCGAGGACATGGTAACTCCGGTCAAGTACGCCGATTACTTAACCGAGCACATGCAAAACGCCCGGGAGACAATCATCCCCGGCGGTTCACATTTCTTTCAGATGGAAGAGTACAAAGTAGTGAACGAAGAGATCGAAAATTTCATGGCCAGCCTCAAATAATGGCTAGCCGTCGGTAAAAGTTACAGTCTAATCTTCCGCCGGGTTGTACCAGCGGCTGTTGTAGAACATCAGAGGTGCGCCGGACTCGTTCCGGCGCATTTCTTTTACTAGACCGACATATATCGTATGGTCGCCGTAAACATGGGATCCAAGCACTTCGCAGCCGAAGAAAACCATTGACCCATTCAACACCGGCAACTGGTCGTCCGCTTTCGAGTAATTGAATTCAACGTCGGCGGTCCGGTCTTCCGGTTTCTTAGCGAAATGTGCACCCAGTTCTTGCTGCTCTTGCCTGAGAATATTCACTCCGAACTTGCTTGTCTTTTCCATGAAACCATGGGTATTGGTCCCGTGGGCTATACAGACCATGACGGTCGGAGGATCCAGGCATATCGATGAGAAAGCGTTCGCCGTCATAGAATGGGGTTCACCGTCATCATCCAGTGTCGTTATAACCGTCACGCCGGTGGCAAACAGTCCTAGGGCAGCCCTAAACTCGGAAGTATCTAACAAGACAATACCTACACAATAGTGATACAGGTGCGATCGCCAATATTATATACGCTCAAATATTCGGCTGCCACCACAGAAATTGGTTGAGTTCTGGCTATTTAGTAATAGGGGCTGAAGGCGTCGCTGATCTCCCCGTCTGGACGGCCCTCGTAACGTTGAACATCTAGCTTGACCACCGCGTTCCTGGGCACCAACCCGTTAAATAGGTCTGGATGAGTTAATTGGGCCAGAATCTCCAAGCCTTCAATGGTTCTAGGCCCGGGCCGGCTAAAGTATGAATGATCGATCAGATAGACTTCGCCGTTCTGGACACACGTCATATTCCGCCAACCTTCTTGGCTCTCCAACCACGGGACTTCACGAAGATTTCTTGCCAGGTCAGACGAGCACAGGTCTACGAACAGTTTATCGGGGTTATAGTCATGGACCTCGCCCCATTCCAATCGTTTAGCGGCGCTGCCGGAGGGGAGCAAATCCTGGTTTCCTCCGGCCAGTTCCAAAAGATCGGGTATCCAGTGGCCGCCCAATACCAAGGGATTGATTCCCTCGATAGAAAACACCCGTGGCCAATGCGCGGCCGCCGGTAGTTTGTCTTGGATCGACCTGACCCGCTGACGTATTTCGGCAATGGCCTCATTCGCTTCAGTTTCAGCGCCGCAGGCGAGTCCGATCTGCAAGAACGAGTCCAGTACTCCTTCGAACGTCTTCGGCTGTAGCACTACTATCTCAGGCTGGACATCCATTCCAGCAACAACTCCGGTGACCTGCCCGGCATCTACTTCGCAGACGTGACAAAGGTCCTGGGTCAAAATCACGTCTGGCGACTCCCGAACCAGCCACTCTTGGTCCAACTCAAAGGGATTATCACCTCTGGTCAATATGTCGATCATGGCAGCTTCCACCTCGTCGCTAGACATGACCGACGGATCTACTTTACTGCGGCTGACCACTGGCTTGAACCGAGCCTCTGCTGGAAAGTCACACAGGTCAGAGACGCCCGCGACTTGGTCGCCCAGCCCTAGGGCAAACAATATCTCGGTCCCGCTGGGGAGTAGGGAACAAATCTTCATTTCTGAGTTCCGCCCTCCGTTTTTGAATAGGTGGCGCCCTTAGCACACGATCGATATTAGCTGGTATTCGTTTGAAACCATTCCTACCAGCTCCGTCAATCGAGGTTTCCGGTGCGTAAGCTGATGTATTATAGACCTCGGTCAATCATCAGGTCAGGTGTAAGGCACAGGCCTGTCCTAACGATTGGATGCGCACGGCTGGCATGCGACCTGCGAAGGAATCGATCTTAAACCAGGCGGACGCCAAAATGGCCCAAGGTTCATCGGTTGAGAACTGGAGCCAATGGGATCTCCTTAAGCTGAATTCCTTCAGCTTTGGGATCACTGGATTCATCTTGGCAATGGACACTGTGGTGCTGCCTGTGATCGTTCTGACGGTAGCACCGGACGAGTTTAAGAACACCTATCTGGCGATCTTGGGCATAAGTGGTCTGATCATGGCAGCCATGGTCCAGCCAACCATCGGACGTATCAGCGACCGTACTCAGTCTGCGTTTGGCCGCCGCGTCCCGTTCATCATCTCAGGCGCCGTGTTCTCCGCAATTGGGTTGGTGGGCATCAGACTAGCTCCCAACTTCGGTGTTTTGTTCGCTGTCTGGATCTTCATTCAAGCCAACGTGAACATCGCATACGGACCAGGGTTAGCGCTGATCCGGGACTGTGTGCCGTTGAATCGCATCGGCATGGCATCATCTATGAAGATCATGTCCGACGCCGCCGGCGGAGCGGTAATGATCGCGGTCACCGGCGCTTTGATTGGCAATACCGGGTCCCTCGACTGGGAATGGATCTCTCTGGGTATTCTTGCTTTCCTCATGATTCTGGCGATCTCGATCACTTCAGTCCAGGTTTCGCGCCGGGAATTAAAGGCGCCCTCAGACTCTCAGCGGACTGATATTCAATCGTCGTTCCGTTCGGTGATGAGTGGCCAACTAAGCCTATTCCTGATCTCCCGTCTGATCATGATCACCGCCATAGCCTCATTCCAAACCTACGGGCTTTTCTTCCTCAGGGACTCGGTGGGTCTAGACAATCCGGCCGAGGCTTTGGGACGCATGACGTTGGTGATCGCCGGCGCTTTGGCAATTGGCGTGCATATCTCAGGGTGGGTGTCGGACCGGGTGGGCAGAAAGCCGGTGGTCGTGGTTGGCGCGATTGGCGCAGCACTAAGCACTTTATGGATGCTGACCGCGGACGACTCAACGCAGGTCTTGATCATCGCCAGCGTTATCGGCGCGTCGATAGGTGTATTGCTGAGCGCAAATTGGGCCCTGGCCAACGAACTTGCAGAACAAGGCCAGGCCGGCCTACACATGGGGGTAGTCAACTTGGCGACCATCGGCGGCGCAGCCATTGCAAAAATGCTTGGCCCAGGCATCGATGCCCTAAACCGAATTCCAGGCCGTGCGGACGATTTTGGATACCAAGTTCTGATAGCTGGCGCCGCGGCCTTGTTCGTCATCGGCGCTTTGATGCTGATGCCCCTGAACAAAACAGAGAGGGAGTCTGTTCCCAAAGACACAGGCTCTCCACCGGCATAACAGGCACTTCGAGTCAGGGATTAACTGCGCTTAACGTGCATTGTTGGCCTTCTCCACGAAGGCGGCGGCTCCTCTGGCCACCCAAGCGTTCCAAGGCGTCATCAAGAACTGGATCCCTTTCTGGGCGTATTCTTCCACGTTTGCGTCGTTGACCAGCGTTCCCGCCACCTTTCCTGCGGCTATGATCTTGGCGATGCCATCGTCGATCGCCTTCAAGACTTCCGGATGGCCGGCATCACCAATGTGGCCCATTGTCTGGGAAAGGTCGGACGGAGCTATGAAAAACACGTCGATGTCCGGCACCGTCAGTATCTCGTCCAAATTCTCGAGGGCCTCAGCCTCTTCGAGCAGCACGATGACCATCGTTTGATCGTTGGCCCGGTGGAAGTAGTCACCGACCCCAAAAGATTGCCGCCCGCCAAACATCCCCCGGTAGCCCAAAGGGGAGTATTTTGTGGATTGGGCTGCCTGTTCAGCAGCCTCTTTAGTGTTCACGTGGGGCACCACTATCCCCAACGAGCCCCGGTCAAGAGTGCGAGTAATCAGGCCAGGGTCGTTGGAATTGACCCTGGTTACTGAAGCCATCTCCCAGAGATCACAAGCTCTAGTCATATTGCCCAATTCGTGCCAGTCGATCGATCCGTGCTCGCACTCGATCCAAGCGGCATCGAAGCCCATTGGACCCAAGAAATCGATAATGTCGCTGCTCTGCAGACCGGAAACCACGGTGATAATTTCCCCGTTCTGCAATTTCTGCTTCGCCTTATTAACTCTGATTGACGCCACGTCGTTTCTCCTCAATCGTTGGTTTTGCCCGCCAATGGCTGTTACAGGTGATGGTGAGCCTGGCCATTTTCCCACCGCGGCTAAGAATACACAAATCCTGTTCCGGAAACCGGACTACCGTTCTCCTAGAGACCTGTTCCTTTGCGTTTCTGGGGCAGGCGCCTCTTTCCTGGAGAGCGGCTGGCCGACAGTTAGCGCAAACAGGCTTAGGTCGCCAACCTGGGCTGCCACGGCAGACGGTACCGGTCCGGCCTGGGTGGGTAACGCTTCCCAGTTCTGGAAGCGGTCCATGTAATGATAAATCACGAAACGCGAATAATCGGCCTCTGCCAAGGCTAGTTCGTCAGGCCCGATCGCTACAGTGATGGACTACATCTGCTGTAGATCGACTGGGTCATCTCCCGCGTCCAACGAAGTTACGGACACCCCCCAGCGCCGGTGAAACTTCGGGACATCTCCGGCATATCAGAGAACCCATCCTCGTGGTAATTCGAGGTGATTGGAGAAAATACCGAGCCCGCAGGGACGACAACGGTCACTAAGCCATTAGAAGACCGCAGTTTTACGTCGTGCTTGCCGGTGATCAGGTCTCCCGCCGGGCCCAAAAGCAGGACCTCGACAGCTCCTTTACCGTCTGTTAACGGTTTTAGAGAGAGAACTCCTGAGGCAACCAGGCCAGCGAGCAATCCGCCAAGAAAGACCATCGGCAAGATTGCGAAGATAACCAAGTCCAACTTTGTCGAGACTTTGGGCCTTGGGTTGGAATTGGCCATTTGACCGTACCGGCCGCAGGTGATATCCGTCTTTCTGGTTCAAATTTCCGGCGTATCAAAGGCAGGCGTCGACTTAGTCGCCGGAGATGGAAAACTTGATAGGCAGGTTGCCTAGGTCTATCACCGTCGCCCCGCTCCCGGCATACCCTTTTTGGACCAATAATACGGTCATGCAGACTTCAAACTCAGAATGTTCAGCCTCTTTGGCCATTTGGTGGAAGTACCCGGTCGCGCGCAGCGCCTTGGGCTTGGGCTTTAATCCGAGGATAAAGTTGGCTACCTCATCTGCATCATTCACGACGTACGGAACCGTGGCTTCAACACGGCTGCCTTCAAATTGGATATTGTAGATCGAGTTTTGCTGTTTACCGATGTTCTTAAGCAGTCTTATATCAATCAGAACGAAGCGGCTGGAGACTCGGTACATCTCTTGTAACATCGCCTGGTAATTTGGTTCATTGTTGAAAACACTAGTGCAATGGACCAAATCGAAAGTGTCGTCGTCGAATGGCAACCCAAAGCCTTCCGTGACGATGAACTTAGCGTCTGGATACCTCTCGCGGGCCATTCCCACGGCTTTTACCGATAGATCAATCCCGGTGTATTCAATCGCCGGCTCGTAGGTACGCATGATGTTGAAGAACCCGCCCGAGGCACAACCCACATCCAGCACCTTGATGCCTGGAAATAACACCCGCGGAAGAAATACTTTTTCAGAAGGATAGAGGTCTGAGACCTCGTGGCGATGTTGAGCGTAATAATCTATCGCGCTCTGTTTGGACCATTCATCCGCCGTGCTCAATAAACATCTCCTGGAAATTCCTAGAGGCCGCACCGGCCACTGCGGTTAACCGATCGCGGCTGGGGCAGAAGCAAACATCTTTTCCGCCTTTTTGAGGTCGTCCAGCGTATCGATCTCTGCCCACTTCTTGTTTCCTGTATTCAGCACGGCCATCTCCATGCGCCCTGAAGCGATTAGGCTAGCGAATACTGCTTCGTAATATTGGCCTGTTCGGCCATCGTTTAGAAACGCTTCCATCTCAGGGAGGATAACGTTCGCCAAGGTTTCTTTTGAAAGCCGGTATATGTTCACGGTTTTTAGGGCTGTGCGGTAGTCAAACCACCGGCCTTGATCTGACTTGAGGACCATCGATTCAGCGAAATCACTAGAGGCCAAAATCACAGTGCCGTCCATACTTGGCTGGTATCGGTCCACGACGGCCACATTGGATTCGTCCATACTCACCAGTTGGCTGACCAACTGGGTATCAAATACCAAGTCCGCTTCCAGAAGCAGAGTGTCGTCGTCCAGTTCGGCCCTTGCCAGCCAGAATGAATAGAGGTTGTTGGTTTCGGCGTAGACCGTGTTCTCCACGTAGGACAGGTTGAGTCCTCGGTAGGAGGCGCCGAAATAATCTCGGACCGCGTCGGCCATGTACCCCACGACGATCGTGCATTCGACCACGCCTGCCTTCCTCAGAGCATCCAATTGGTACTCCATCATCGGCCGGCCGGCCACGTGGACCATACATTTAGGGCAGGTACGGGTTAGCGGATCGAGTCGAGTGCCCATGCCTGCGGACAATATCAGTCCTTTCATCAGTTACCTCGCACCTACGGTTCCGACCTCGTCTGATTGGGTGAATTTCGCAAGCCGCATGAGGGATTCCACTATTCGATCGTTGTCTGCTTCGGTCCGGCATGCGATCCGTATGAAATTGCCCCCAAGTCCTTCTTTCGAACCGCAGTCATTGATCAGGATTCGGCTGTCTTCAAATAGGCGTTCGGCTAGCTCCGCTCCGGTGAATCCGTATAAGACCCGGCACAGGACAAAGTTTCCTTGTGTGGGGTACGGATGAAGATAGGGTACCGACTCAAGGCCTTTAACCAATTTCTTAGTCGCTTGTCTGACTTGGAAGCATGATTCGATGTATTCCTGACGGTACCCGCCCATCTCCTCAAGGAAAAATTGGGCGAATGAGTTGATACTCCAAATTGGCACGTCCTTGCGCAGATCGGCCAACCGTTCTGCATTACCGGTTGCCGCGTACCCAAGCCTGATGCCCGGAATGCCACAGTTCTTGGATAGGCTCTTCAGGATCAATAGGTTTGGATACTCGCCGATAAGGTCCAATGAAGATGGATCAGCCTCAGCGTCAACAAAGTCCAAGAAGGATTCGTCCACCAACACCAGGTTGAGGGCCTTCATGCGGTCCAGAAAATACACCAAGTCACTCTTACAGAGATAACTACCCGTTGGGTTGTTGGGGCGAATGAGGAGCGCAGAGTCTGAGTCCGTCTTTGTCACGTGACCAATAAATTCGTCGATATCAAGGTCAAAGCGTTGTGATGGCGTGAAAGAACGGACTTCCCGACCAAGAATCTTGGCACGGTTCACGAATTCCTCAAACGTAGGAACCGGCACTGCCAGGCGATGAACGTACCGCGAGACAACCGCATTGATGAGCTCGCTAGCGCCATTACCTACGACTAATTCGTGTTCACTGACGCCGACCTGTTCAGCTAATAACGATGAAAGAAACCAGTTGGTGGATGGGTAACTGCCGATCAGTTCCGGTAATCTGGATTGCATGTCATCAATCATCTGCATTGGCGGGAAGTACCGGTTGGTCATGTAACAGAAATCGAGAACGTTATGGTTCCAATATCCTCCGTAAAGGGAAGAAAGATGGCCCATTTCTTGAGTATTCATAGTTTCCTCATTTAGATACAGCAATCGTCTATCTGCGGAAATATAAACCATTAGATAGATAGAGCAATCGTCTATCTGCGGAAATATAAACCGTTAGATATGACTGCTTCGGAAATGAATCCCGGTTTCGGTCAGGACTGAAACCGGAAAATGTATCGCCTGATTAGGCGTGGTAAAGGCGCCCGTATATGAAAATTTGGTAGATGGGTAGCTAGTAGAAGGAAAGGGGACAGGTGGAGATATTTCTAAGGTTGGTAACGCAGAGGTTAGCGGTAACGTAATTACTCATGTTAAGTCTCCCGGTATCCGCAACTACAAACATGGTCTGGTCGCAAGGACACCTACGAGATGATAGCAGGCACCAATTCGGTAGTCAAACGGCTTGACGATTCTCTAAATGATGAGCCTTGAGCCTGGCGCAGTCGTGTATTGCCTGACTTTTCCAAGTTGGTTGTCTAGGCATCGAAAATCCAGTTTCTACGCCTGTATCGGGTTGACAATCCCCAAGGCACGACGCAGAATCAGGACTGCCTCGTTTATTGTGAGGCAATTAACCCGCAACAGGAGCAAATAAATGTCCACCGGGTCCCAAACTTGGACACAGGAAACTATTCAGGTAGCCGGCGCCGAACTCCATATCATTCAGGGCGGCACCGGCGACCCATTATTAGTGCTACACGACGAAAACGGCCAGACGCCCCCCCTACGCTATGCAGAAGTGTTATCCGAAGACTTCACGCTACACATGCCGTCCCACCCTGGATTCGGCGTAACAGACCAACTTGAATGGGTCATGAGCGTGAGTGAACTGGCCAGTTGGTACCTGCGAGTCATCGAAGAATTGGACCTGGGACGCGTGAATATACTGGGATTGTCTCTGGGCGGTTGGCTTGCGGCTGAGATGGCTTGCCAGTCTCCCCAGTCCATCAACAAGATGGTCTTAGTTGCGCCCACTGGAATCAAGCCTCCAACAGGCGAAATACTCGACATGTTCTTAATTGTGGCGAGGGAGTACATGGAAGAGTGTTTCTTGGACACCGCTTCAACTCCGGAATACCAGACCGCCTACCCTGAAGAAGCAGACCCTGATCAGATCGAGATTTGGGAAGCATCTAGAGAAGAGGCCGCCCGCCTAACCTGGCGTCCCTACATGTACCATCCGGCCCTGCCTCACCTGCTTGGACGGCTGAAGAACCTGCCCACGCTATTAGTCTGGGGCGAGAATGACGGCGTCATCCCAATCAGCGCCGGAGAAGCCTACCAACAGGCTATCCAAGGCGCCCGTCTCGAGATAATCGCCAATTGCGGGCACCGACCCGAGATGGAACAGACCGACGCGTTCTTGAAGCTGGTCCGCGAGTTCTTAGCCTAGGCCAATAGCCGCCCTACCAGGAACTGCGCAACACAGACATGATCGGTCCGGCGTCGGTGACCGGGGTCGGATTGGTGGCGAGGGACCGGTCTTTCAGGGTCGCCGCCGCAATCAACACCAATCCCTCTTCAGGCACCCCAACGTCCCGTAGCCGGTTGGGAAGGCCCAGGGAATCACGCAATTCTTCGACGGCATCTGCGGCTGCCAGGGCGGCTTCGTAGTCGCTCATCCCCGCAGTATCCACCCCCATGGCTTGGGCGATCATTGCCTGCCGGTCAGCAGAGGATTCGGCGTTGAACCTCATGCTGTGGGGAAGCATGATTGCATTGGCCTCACCGTGGGGCACGTCAAAGATCCCACCCACGTGATGGGCCGTAGCCGTGTTGATGCCGCCACCCACGCTACCCAAAGACGCCATAGCGGCAGCCGTCTTGGTGTTAAGGAGACAATCTATCTCTAGCTTCGAGCATTCCGGCAGGTTTTTCACCAGCATCGAGATGGCATACAGGGCCAATGAATCGCAGATCGGGTTGTGCTTGACTGAATAGACCGACTCGATAGCCACGCGCAACTGGCCGATGGCTGTGGACAGCAGGATGCTCATGGGCGTGGTCGCCAATGCTTGGCCGTCAATGACTATGGAGCGGGGAATGGTCCCGGGGTCGGACACCGACACCTTGCGGCCCAGGTCTTTGTCAGCGAACCCCGCGCCCCGGCTGAGTTCAGCAGCGCCCATGGTGGTCGAGACAGCGACTATCGGCACCCGGTGGCTGGACATGGTGGGATAAATTATCTTATCCGGCGGCTCGAAGATCACCTGATGGTCGTGGATCTTCCCGCCCTCGCCCAGCAAGGTGGCGATTCCCTTGGCGGTGTCGTGGGTGCTGCCGCCTCCGACGCTGACTAAGGCATCGGGTTTCGAGTCCTTAGCCAGACGCATTGCCTCGTCCAGAGTGTGGACCGCCGAGTGAGGCGCGACGCCTGAGAACAGGCCGACACACCGGTCTCCAAGGGCGTCTTGAACCCGCTGGATCACGTTGGATTTCTCCAAGATGGACGGGCCGCAGACCACCATCGCCCGAGTGCTCCCCAGGCGGTCTAGGATTCCGGGCAGGTTGCTGATGGCGTCTTCCGCGCAGACAACCTCTTGTGCCACGCTGCTATAGCTGTAGGTCAAAAACTGGGACACAGGACCACCTATTTGCACGCTAGGTCAGATACCCCGGTCGAGGCGTTCCATCTCTACGGCGAACCAGAGGGCCATTCCGCCGCTGCGGTCGTCGAAGCCGAAGATGGCGGGGCGGTCCAGGTACTCCCGGACGTTGTTCTGCACCCCGGTGCTTGCGCAGCCGTCCACGACATTGCCGACATCGTCAACCCGTTCCGCAACTGCCTGCCAGGCCAAATCCACCGATTCACGAAAATCGGGGGGAAGGAAGCCCAGGCGCAGTCCGCGGGCCATGGCGTAACCCATCATGCAGGTTGCGGTGAACTCCAAATAGGAGCCGGGGATGTCCAAGATCTGGTTTAGCGTGCCGGACGGGTGCTGCAAGCGGCGCAGGGACGCCATTAGACGCTCGTACATCGTGGTGATCACTGGGCGTTGCGCATGGTCTTCCGGCAGGTAGGTCAGAGTCTCAGCCAGGCCCATGGCGGCGAATCCGTTGCCCCGGCCCCAGTAGTAGGCTGCTGAGCGGCAATGCCAGAATAGTCCATGGTTCTGCTGGATCTTACCGTCCACAATGAAACTGGCCAACAGGTCAATGTATTTGGTGTTCCCAGTCAGCTTGAACGCCCGCCCCAGGACGGCGCCGCTCATGAACATGTCTTCGGTGCGGAAATCTGGGTCACAGGGCTTGGGTGCGCTGCCTTGCCCTCTGGACTCGAAACGTTCGGCTGCTTGGACAGCCAATTCGTTGTAGCGCGGTTCGCCGGCAGCGTCTGCCAGTTCATCGGCCCAGACCACCGATGCCAACGCCGACGGCGCCAGGTCTTCGGGCACACCACCAGTTGCAAACCTCTCCAGTAGGCTCGTGATTCCGGGGAGCGGGTCATCACCGCCTGGTTCCAACTGGATAAGCCGAAGGCGGCCGCTTATGGGCACCCCCTGGGTGTAGACGACCGGTTCGAAGGTGTGGCCATAAGCCATCGCCAATACGTTCGCGATCTCTATCTTGGGTCGGTTTCGGCGGGAATCAAGGGCTTTTCGGGCGTCGGACCGGTCCAGAACATCCAACTGGCGCAGCATACTAAACAATCGGCCCAACTCCCGTGGCAGTTGTTCATCGGTGGCAGTCATCCGCAGCCCGGGGATAGTACCTAGGCCGTCCGGATGGCCAGTGCCCAAGGCCGCCAACAAACCCTGTTCGCCGGAGATAGTCTTAGCGGCGAGTCCAGGCGCTAGGGATTGAGCGGCCTGATTGGCTTCCCATTTTAGCGAGTCGCCGGATTGCAGCTCTAGCACTAGGTCCGGCGCTTGGAAACAGATCCAACGCCACAGGTACCGTTTCTCTGGGTCTTCTGGGTCGTAAAAGAATTTACCTTCGGGAGGGTAAAAACCGGATGGATTTCCTCCAGTGCCGTTGCCCGGAGCCGAGTTCAAACGCAGTCCATCAGGGTTGGCGCAAGGCACGGCGCTGAGGGCGATGCGTAGTGACAGAGAGTCCCCGCCGCCGGCGAACAATTCCAGGGCATGCAGCGCCATGTCCACGTCTGCCTGATAGCCGGTCAACCCACCGATCAGCAGTATCCGGGTGCGGGATGTCTCCACTGAATAGGCGTTCCGGTCCAACAACGCCGGAATCTGTCCCAATGAACGAGTGACCCCGCAAGCGGTACGGCTCCAAAATCCCGGCCTTGCCCGGATAAGGGTATCGATCGCGTCTTTGATAGTTTCTTCAGTGGACAAATAAACTTTCCTATTGGGTGATTTACGCTCGAACAGCCGACAGACGGACCAAATCTCTCGAATCAGCCAGGGAGTCCGAGTCCAATATCAAGGAAATCAACTTCTCGACCGACTCCGTTGCGATCAACCATGAAGCGTGGGCGGCGCAGTCCCGGAATTTGTCTTTCAGTTGCTCTGTTGACATAGGATTGTCTGGGGAGCCTGACGGCGGCTCCAATTCGACCGACGCCGACATTCCTTCGGCGCAGACCACTTCGATCTCGGCCCAACCCTTGGGGACGCCGTTTTTGCTTTCAGCCTGGACCAGGGCTGAAGCAGCCAACACCACTGGGTCGTCAAAGGCGTTGATATGGTCAATACCCACTCCGCCTAGGGCCAAAGCGCAGCCGATCAGATAGGGAAGACTGAACTGGGCCTCGACCTGCTGTTGGGGCCAGATTACGCCCGAGGAGACGCTGTAGCGGGATGAATAGGTCTCAGGGTCGGTCCGGACTACAACGGATTCGAGGCTCTTGTTGCCAAGATCGAGTTCGCCATGCAGTTTGATCGCCGCGTCTATATAGCTGTGGGTGGGGCGGCCACAAGGATACGGTTTGAGGCTGATCCGGTCTCCCAGGAATTCCTCTCCCAAACCCTGGTCGATGAGCGACAAGTCATAGCCGTCCGGCTGGTACATGGGAAAGAATCCGTACTGCCCGGCAAAGACGTTTTCCGCTCCGGTGAACCCCTCTTTGGCCAAGAACACCGCCAATACTGCGCCGTGGGCCGCCTGGCCTGCCTGGAAGCGTTTGGTCAGCGCGCCATCGATGATGCATTGCCGGTTCCCAGCTGCCTGGCTGTAGGCGATACCAAAGGCATGGACCATCTGTTCTTGGGATAGGCTTAGCAGTTTGCCGACTGCCGCGGTAGCCCCAAATATTCCGAAGCTACCGGTGCGGTGCCAACCTCGGTCGTCGTAGGCCGCCAGCCCCAGCCGGCATGAGACGTCTAACCCTAGGGTGACGGCAACCATCAACTGTGCTCCGGTGACTCCGCCCAGAGATTCTCCAACAGCTAAGCTCGCCGCCAAAACCGAAGTGCCGGGATGGACATGCCCGCCTTTGTCGTAGGTGTCGTCAAAGTCCAGGGCGTGGCCCATGGCCGAGTTAACCAGCGCTGTGTGGTGGGCCGGCATCTTCTGGCCGAGAACGGCCAGAGTCGCCTCTTCCAAGCCGCCCCAGCGCCCTGTTACCGCGACCAGTTCCTTGATTCCCGGAGCGCCGCTGCCCCCCAGCATCGCGCCGAAAGTGTCTAGGACATCGCGCCGTGTGGCCGACAAAGTCTGAGCCGGTAAATCAGCCAGGCCGGTGTTAACGACATGAGTGGCTAGGGTAAATGCGGGGTCAACTTTGGGCGTGGTGGTTGGCATAGGTCGAACGCCCGCTACTTCTGGACGATGTCAACATTGACGATGCGGGACGCGGAGACGGTAAAGGTCAGCGAAGCCGTTCCGCCACCCTCGGTGCTGTCCATGATATGGATGTTCTCGGGGCCTTCCAGGTAGTTGATCTCGTCGCCTTCCACACGGAAGGGACGGTCGTGGCCCGGATAGAACACGTTAGAGGCCGCCACCATCTTCTCAACGCTCTCTTGGGCGTCTTCCACGTCCCAGAACACGTTGTAGGGCAGGCCGCGGGCCACCGTGCCGCTCTCGGGCATGGCATCACCCGCCAGTAGCACGTTCTCCCCGTTGATCTCGGCCAAGATACTCATGTGGCCCTTGGTGTGGCCGGGGGTCTCGATGATCGAGACTCCGTCAACGATCTTGTCGCCCTCGGAGACGGTGTCGACCTTCATGTTGCGCATCATGTCGGCCATACCCGACGCCACAGCCAGGTCCCATTTGTTGGGGTTACGGGCGTAATCGATCTCCGTCGGGTTGACTAGGACACGGGCATTGGTGAAAAGGTCGGTGTTCTGACAATGGTCCCAGTGCATGTGGGTCAGGATGACAATGTCGATATCGTCGGCCTCCAGACCTTTGGCTTTCAGAGCCTTGACCAGGAACGGGCGGCGCGATGACGGGCCCGTGTCAATGAGGATATTGTGGCTCCCCACCCGGAGCAGAGAGTTAGTCGAGTAGCCAAATGACCCTTGGTCGGTGGTCAGGGCGAAACCATAAGTCAGAACGTCCAACGTAGCCATAGTGAATCTTTCCTTCGGTAGAAATGATTTGAGATAGCTTTGTAGGCGAATGTTAGCGGAAGTTGGGTATCACTTTCTCGGCGAACAGGCGTAAGGAGCTGGACACCTGGTCGAAGTCCAATCCGCCGGCGTCCAGATAACTGATGAAGTTGTTAACGTGGTTGTCTTCCAGTTCCTTGATGGCGCCGGTCACTTTCTCCGGGCTGCCGATGGCCGCCATTCCCTCTTTGCCACGCTCGACCAGCAGTTCCTTTTCGATGAATGGGTCTCGCACATAGTTCTCGTAACCACGCAGCCCGCCCGGAGCATTAGCCATCACCGAGACCGGCCTGCGGAGGTACTCGCCCATGTCGCCAGCCCACTCCAGCCGGGGAGTCAGCAGGTCGATTGCCTCTTGGTCAGTTGGCGACACGTAGACGTT
>VFHF01000263.1 GCA_009392095.1 SAR202 cluster bacterium | reverse complement strand
CTATTATGTCGACGGTGAGAAGAGTTACATATTGGCGCCCCTCGGCCTTGAAGTGGGCGCTTTCGTCCAGTCTGGACCGGACGCCGAGATTAGCCTGGGCAACTGTTTACCTCTGACCAACATCCCAACGGGGACAGTCGTCCACAACCTGGAGTTGACTCCGGGACGGGGCGGCCAGATCGTCCGCGGGGCCGGCACCGGCGCCCAAGTCCTGTCACGGGAAGGCGAGTACGTCCTGATGCGCCTGCCCTCTGGCGAGATGCGCCGGGTGTTGCTACGTTGCCGTGCCAGCGTCGGGCAACTGTCTAACCCCGACCATAAAAATGAAAGCTTGGGTAAGGCGGGAGCATCCCGTCACCGGGGCCGCCGCCCCCACGTACGTGGTGTGGCCATGAACCCGGTGGACCATCCTCATGGTGGTGGCGAAGGCCGTTCCCCCATCGGGATGCCAGGGCCCAAGACGCCGTGGGGCAAACCGACTTTGGGCTACAAGACACGCCGCAAGAAGAAAGCTTCCAGCAAATTCATAATGCGCAGGACCAGGAGACGCTAGGATGTCCCGTTCGATAAAAAAGGGACCATACGTACATCCCAAACTGATGAAACACGTAGAGCAGGTCCAACGCTCCGGGGCCAATACGGTCGTCCGGACGTGGGCTCGCGCTTCCATGATCATGCCTGAGATGGTCGGACTGACCATCGGAGTGCATGACGGACGCCGGCACGTGCCGGTGTTTATCACTGAGAACATGGTTGGCCACCGGCTGGGTGAATTCTCGCCCACCAGGACCTACCGTGGACATATATCAAGGTCCGAACGGACCAGCCGGGTGAGGTAACCAATTGCCGCCGGTAAGAGCATTAGCCAAATCATTGGGCGCCTCCCAAAAGAGACTCAAGCCCATCTTAGACCTGGTCAGAGGCCGTAAGGTGGATGATGCTCTGAACCAGTTGAATCTTCTGCCTTCGCCCTGGGCTAAAACTGTGGCCAAAGTGGTGGCGTCAGCCGCGTCGAACGCCGAGAACAACATGTTGATGAACCGGGACAACCTTCGGATCGTTCACATATCGGCGGACAACGCAAAGTCGATTAAACGGTTCCGGCCCAGAGCCAGAGGCCGCATTGGGAGAATAATCAAACGCTCCAGCCACGTAATGGTGGTTGTGGACGACGACGAGAATAGGAGCTAGGCATGGGGCATAAGACCCACCCTTACGGGTTCCGTCTGGGTATCATCAAGGACTGGAAGGCCCACTGGTACGCGCCGAATAGCGGTTCCTACCGTGCCCTTGTAACCCAGGACCTTAAGTTACGCGAGAGCATCAAGAACGAGTACAAAGCGTTCTCCGATGCGGGCATCGCCAAGGTCGAGATTGACCGGGGCGCTCAAGACAGCGTGATAAATATCCATTCGGCTCGCCCTGGTATCCTGATCGGCCGTGACGGGGAACGGGTGAAAAACCTGCGCGCCAAACTTGAGACCATCGCCGACAGCCGCATCCAACTGAATATCATCGAGATCGAACAACCCGAAACCAATGCCTATCTGGTGTCACGGAACGTGGCTGAGCAGCTCGAACGCCGGGTTGCCTACCGCCGGGCCATGCGCCAGGCAGCTCAACGGTGCATGCAAGCCGGAGCTCAAGGGATCAAGATCATCATCAAGGGCCGCATCACCGGCTCTGAGATTGCCCGCGTAGAAAAACTCATGATGGGCCAAGTGCCCCTGCATACACTTAGGGCCGACATCGATTACTCCCTGGCAGAAGCGCACACCGTCATGGGACAGGTTGGCGTTAAGACCTGGGTCTATCACGGCGAGATTCTGCCTCCCCAACCGGAAGAGTTGGAGGAAGAACTGGAAAATATCGAAGTAACTGTCCAGGCCGAAGATATCGAGGATGCCCTCGAGGCCGTCGAATTAGAAAACCCCGAATAGGGACCGGACTAGGAGCAATTCATGCTGCAGCCCAAGCGAACAAAATTTAGGAAGCAATTCCGTGGCAAGATGCGGGGAGCCGCCACCACGGGAAGTTCCGTTTCCTTTGGCGAGATTGGGCTTAAGGCCATGGAGGCCTCATGGATCACCTCCCGCCAGATAGAGGCTGCCCGTGTCGCCGTAACGCGTCACCTGAAGCGTGGCGGGCAGGTCTGGGTCCGGGTTTTCCCCGATAAGTCAGTCAGCAAGAAGCCCGCTGAAACCCGGATGGGCGGCGGAAAAGCCGCTGTAGACTACTGGGTAGCAGTGGTAAAGCCTGGCAAGATTCTTTTTGAGGTGGCCGGCGTGCCCCACGATGAAGCAGTTGCGGCATTGCGTCTTGCCTCCCGTAAATTGCCCATACCCACCAAGACAGTGGTTAGAGACAGGTTGGCCGCCGCAGTGGCCAATGGCTTGGTTTAATTCAATATGCGTGTTCACGAAATAAGAGAACTAAACAACGATCAGTTGTACGAAGAATTGGTGAAGGCCGGTAGGGAGCTGATGAACCTTCGGTTCAGTGCGGCAACCAACCAGTTGACCAACACCAACGAACCTAGTTCTGTGCGAAGGACCATCGCCAGGCTCCGGACAGTGATCAGAGAACGGCAAATTCAGGAGGCTGGTTAGTGGCAAAATCCATGCGCAAGGTCCGCGTCGGCGCTGTCGTGCGGACCAATCAGGACAAAACCGCCATCGTGGAGATGGTTTGGAAACAACGTCATCGGCTCTACCGGAAGCAGATGCGTCGAGTAGCCCGTTTCTACGTCCATGACCCAGAGAACCAATGCCGCTTGGGCGACACGGTTCGTATTGAAGAGACCAGACGAATTTCCAAGAACAAACACTGGCGCCTCATGGAGATCCTCGAACGCAAACAGATTGCCGAAGTCCGTCCCATTGACCTAGAGACAGACGTCGCTCCAGAGATGACCCAGCCGAGAATCCTTGCCGCTGAAGCCAGGGCGGAAGCCACCGCGGCGGAAGCATCGGAAGAACCCGAGTCTGAAGCCGTCGAGGAAGAGGCAGCAGAAGAACCTGAGGCTGAAGAAAAGACTCCTGAAGATGAGGCTGCTGAGGATGAACCGGCCGCGGACGAACCTCAAGAAGACGAGGCCGAAGACGACGAGCCACAACAAAATGACACCGAGGCCGACGAGAGTTCAGACTCTGAAGAACTGGACGAACAGGAAAAAGAGGAATGATTCAAACCTATACCCGGCTGAGGGTGGCTGACAACAGTGGGGCTAAAGTGATACGCCTCATCAACATCCCTGGCAGCGGCAAACGAAAATACGCTCACGTTGGCGACATCATAGTCTGTAACGTAAGAGAGGCCGCGCCCAACTCCCCGGTACGCAAGGGCGAGATAGTCAGGGCTGTGGTTATCCGCCAAGCCCAAGGCAGGCGCCGACCGGACGGAACATACATCAAATTCGATGACAATGCCGCCGTGCTGATCGGCGAAGACCAAATGCCCCGAGGCACTCGCATCTTTGGCCCGGTGGCTCGCGAGCTTAGAGACCAAGGCTTCATGCGAATTGTATCTTTGGCTCCGGAGGTCGTCTGATGCGTATCCGTACGGGAGACACTGTGCTGGTAATCGCCGGCAAAGAGAAAGGCAAGACCGGCAGGGTCGAGCGGCACGTCACCGGACAAGACCGGCTGGTTATCGAGGGTGTAAACTTGGTGACCAAGCATATGAAGGGGCGCCCAGGCGTCCAGCAATCGGGCCGAATTCAGAAAGAAGCGTCCATCCACTCATCAAACGTGGTTCTGATCTGTAATAAATGCAACGAACCCACCAAGCCCAAGACCAAGTTCTTGGACACCGGAGCTAGGGTTAGAAGTTGCGTCAAATGCCAGGAAGTAATCGACGATGCTCGATAACGAAAGACAACAACCTGACGAGATAGAAGAGTCAGGAGAGAACGAAGAGTCCTTAGAAGCCGTTGGCGAAGTATCCGACGGCGCAGAGGCTGTGGAGTCTGGTGACTCGGCTGCCGAAGAAGGCGTTGGCGAGAACGGCGAGGTCGAAGAACAGGCGCCCCGCTCGCAACGGCGTGAGCGGGGTGGCGGACGAGCTGCAAGGGAAGCCGAAGCAGCACTGGAGCCGCCGACTGAACCTCCGCCTGCTCCGCGTCTCTACGAACAGTTCAAGAAAGAGATAATTCCCGCGATGGTACGGGAATTTAACTACGGGAATCCCATGGAGGTCCCGCGGTTGCAGAAGATCGTGCTGAACATCGGCGTAGGAGAAGCTCTGACTAACGCTAGGGCCATGGAAGCCGCCAGTCAAGACCTCACCGTGATCAGCGGCCAGAAGCCGATTATCACGCGGGCCCGGAAATCCATCGCAAACTTCAAGGTTAGGGAAGGGAACCCCATCGGCACCGCTGTCACCCTTCGCGGGGCCAGGATGTACCATTTCCTGGACCGTCTGGTGAACACGGCCCTCCCTCGTATCCGTGACTTCCGCGGCCTGCCCAGGCGCGGACTGGACGGGCGCGGCAACTACACTATCGGTATCCGGGAGCAGATAATCTTTCCAGAGATTGATTACAATCAGATAGACAAGATTCGTGGGTTGCAGGTGACCATCGCAACCACAGCCAAGAACGATACAGAGGCGATTCGTCTCTTGGAATATTACGGTATGCCTTTTATCAAAGAAACGGTTGAGGCCTAACGGAGGCGTCGTTGGCAAAGACATCAACAGTCCAGAGATGGCTTAAAAAGTCTAAATTCCCGGGCCGGGAATATAACCGGTGCAACCGCTGCTACCGGCCGCGTGCCTACAACAGGCATACCGGCCTCTGCCGCATCTGCTTCCGGGAGATGGCCTTGAACGGTGAATTGCCCGGCGTGCGGAAGGCTAGCCTTTAACCTGGTGTTCCAGATTAGATTCGATGAAGAAATTCTTAAACCTTTTAACTTTAGGCGGAGACGGGAGATAGACCAAAAATGCCGGTAACTGATCCGTTGGCAGACATGTTGACCAGGATTCGTAATGCTATACAAGTGCGACACGATTCTGTCATCCTCCCACACTCTAAGTTGAAGTTGGCCGTCACCAAGATTCTTAAAGAAGAGGGCTTCATCCGAGACTTTGATATGCCTCGGGGACAGGCCCACCCCTCCATCCGTATTCATCTCACCTACCGGGAAGGACGGCAACCGGCGATCTCCGGTCTTAAGCGCGTCAGCAAACCCGGACTGAGGGTCTATGTAGGCAAGGGAGAGATTCCCAGGGTCTACGGGGGAATCGGGCTGGCTATCGTATCTACCTCCAAAGGCGTCATGGCCGGGCGTAAAGCCTGGCGGGCAGGCGTCGGTGGAGAGTTACTCTGTTTCATCTGGTGATTCCGCTGTGAACGAAAAAAAAGAAGAAAAAACCCTCTCCCGTATCGGCCGGAAGCCCATAACGCTGCCTAGCGGTGTTCAGGTTGAGGTCCAATATGGTGGAGTAAAAGTCACGGGCCCCATGGGCACCCTTGAGCAGAAATACCACCCGGAAGTGGTGGTCAAGGTTGAAGACGGGGTAGTTTTGGTGGAGCGTCAATCAGACAAAAAATTCCACCATTCACTACACGGCCTAACCCGAAGCCTCATTGCCAATGCAGTCACCGGAGTGTCCGAAGGATTCACTCGGTCTTTGGATCTGATGGGGGTCGGCTACCGTGTCGTTGCAGCCGGTGATGGAATTACTCTGAATGTTGGTTACAGCCATCCCGTGGAGATTCACCCAGGACCAGGGGTGACCATGGAAGTGGAAGGGGCCAACCGGATCCATATTCGCGGTATCGACAAGCAGAAGGTAGGTCAATTGGCGGCCCAGGTCAGAAGGGCCCGTCCGCCCAACGCCTATAAAGAAAAAGGCATCAAGTACTCCGACGAAGTACTTCACTTTAAACCAGGGAAGGCGGCGGCTAGAAAGGCCTAATCGCCTACTGCCCCGAGCTAAATAGAATCAGTAATGCCTAAAGATAAGAACGCAAAACGCCTCAGAAAAGTAAGGCACATCAGGCTGAGGAATAAAGTCTCCGGCACGCCTGAACGCCCCAGGCTGGCCGTGTTCCGCAGCCTGCGTCATATTTATGCGCAGGTGATCGACGACACCACCGGGCATACTCTGGCCGCGGCCTCTAGTGCCGACGCCATCAAAGAAACTGGTGCGCCCATCGTGCCCAAGATAGATGCTTCCACAGCCGTTGGTAAACTAGTGGCCAAAAGGGCACTGGCTGAGGGAATCACCAAGGTTGTTTTCGACCGGGGCGGCTGTAAATATCACGGCAGGGTTAAGGCCCTGGCCGAAGCGACCCGGGAAGCCGGGTTAACGTTTTAATAGCGGAAGCGATCGTCCGCATAGACTGGGAGGTCTAGCCAGGTTATGGTCCAAGCCCCTAACAGATTCTTCAGCGACCGAGACCGCGACCGAGGCCGTGGCAGAGAAGAGGACACGGGAGGTTTTTCCGAGAGGGTCGTTTTCACCCGCCGTATCGCCAAAGTGGTGAAAGGCGGCCGTCGTCTCCGGTTCAACGCGTTGGTTGTGGTGGGAGACGGTCAAGGCGAAGTTGGTGTTGGTCTTGGCAAAGCGCTGGTAATTCCAGACGCAGTCAGGAAGGGCAACGCCGTTGCCCGCCGTGACACGGTCAAGATTCCTATCCGGGGAACAACGATTCCTCAAAAGATCACCGTCAAAAAGGGCGCAACCATCGTAATGATCAAACCGGCCGGCGAGGGCACTGGAGTCATCGCTGCCGGCGCCATGCGGGCGATACTGGAACTGGGCGGCGTTAAAGACGTGGTCGGAAAATCCCTAGGGTCCCGGAACCCCATCAACATCGTCTACGCGACAATGGAAGCCCTCCGTCAGTTGAAAGACCCTGACGTTGAACTCAACCGCCGGTTGGGCCGGCCGATGCCTTCAGAAGCAACTAAAGTTGAGACGATTCCTGTTGGAGCCAACCCGGATTCCGCCCAACCCGACTTGTCCCAACTCGAGTCCAGCGAAGTAGTTGAATCACTGATGAGTCAAAGACCCGGCGAAACCCTTGAGGGAGATTAAAGGCCGGGCTCCTTAAACGGACCAACGGTCGAGATATTATGGCGGAAATCAGAATCACTTGGACCCGGAGCACCATTGGGCGGCCCCAGAATCAGCGCAGGATCATCGAGTCGTTGGGCCTGCACCGCTTGAACCATAGCGTGGTCCATCAGGACTCACCGACCATTCGTGGAATGGTTAATAAAGTCAGCCATTTGGTGAAGGTTGAAATAGCCTAACCGATCGTTCTCGCTGGCGTGTCACGAGAAGGATTTCCTTTTGC